>QNAP01000218.1 GCA_003641795.1 Thermotogae bacterium
AACAGTTGCCTGTCCGATTTGTTTACCAACCTTTCCAATTCTTCCTGGTTCATGTACATCACCTACTTATAGTTCTATATGCTATCATGAACCAGGTATCATATGACACAAAGGTTAATTTACGAATATGGAAATGGAATATGGAACTGCGAGATATAGAGCAATTCAACGACTGGTGGACGAGTGGAAAGGTGAAGTTCGAGCCTGTTAAAGCCGTATAAAAGACCCCTGTTCAACGAAATACTGAAATATATAGGAGATAGACAAATATTACCCGTCTATGGGCTCAGGAGAGTGGGTAAGACCACGCTTTTTTACCATTGTTCCACGATTACCTCTGAGGAAAAGATAACGAAATATCTCAGAAACAACGTGATAGAGAGAATAATCTACATAGACCTGCCTGCTGAGTTTGGAATAAAGGATATGGAACTGTTGAAAAACACTGATAGAACTCGTAGCAAGAAACCCGGGGTTGAGACTGAATTATGATGCTCAATGGCGACATCGAGGAAGCTGAGACGCGCGTACGCCGGTAATGTAGCTTTTTCCTAATTCACTCGTGCTCTGGATAAAATAGGTCTTGATTATGGTATTGTAGTAACCAGAGATGTTTATAAAGAGGCGAAAATAAATGGCAAACAGATATATATGATACCGGTATGGGCATTCTTACTGTTTAAACATGAGTTTCTTGACCGACACGCAGCTAAAATATTTAAGTGATATTCTTTAGTAATCTGTGGTTAATTAAGAGTAAGAAGAAATGAAAGAGACCATCTACGTGTTCTCAAATGGCGAACTGAAGCGGCAGGCGAACACGCTTTATTTCGAAGGCGATAAAGGTAGGAGATACATACCCGTGGAGAACGTATCCGGACTGATGATATTTGGCGAAGTAACAATAAACAAGAAACTGATGGAGTTCATATCGCGAAACGAGATACTGCTCCACTTTTTCAATTATTACGGCTACTACGTAGGAACTTACTACCCAAGGGAGCATTATAACTCCGGATACATGATACTGAAGCAGGCGGAGCATTACATAGACGAAGTGAGAAGATTGAGATTGGCGTTTAAGTTCGTGGAGGGTGCGAGTGCGAACATACTGCGCGTATTGAAATATTATAAAGCGAGGGATTCCGAGCTCGAAGCGAGCATAAAGGAGATAGAAGGTTTACAGGCAAGGATAGCGATGCAGAAGGGTGTAGAGGAATTGATGGCGATAGAAGGTAACATACGAAATAGGTATTACAGTGCATTCAACGAGATAATAAAAAGCGATGAGTTTTCGTTTGATAAAAGGACGAAGCGCCCACCCACAACGAAACTGGATGCGCTCATCAGTTTTGGTAACAGTCTGCTTTACGTCGCGGTTCTGAGTGAGATATACAAGACGCATCTGGACCCGCGGATAGGGTTTCTGCATACGACGAACTTCAGACGGTTCACGTTGAATCTGGACGTTGCAGAGGTTTTCAAGCCGATAATCGTGGATAGAGCGATATTTTCGATGTTGAACAGAGGGATGCTCAGAGAGGGGCATTTCATGAAAGAACTGGAGAGGATATATTTGAATGAGAAGGGGCGCGAGATATTTGTGCGTGAGTTTGAGGATAAGTTGAAAGCGACGATAAAACATGAGAAACTGAAGCGTAACGTATCTTATCGGAGATTGATAAGGATGGAGTTATATAAGATAGAGAAGCATCTGATGGGCGAATCGGAGTATAAACCGTTCGTTGCGAGATGGTAGATGTATTTGATAATGGTGTATGACATAAAAGAGGAACGGGTGAACAAGGTCTTGAAGATAGCGAGGAAGTATCTGAACTGGGTACAGAACTCAGTGCTGGAAGGTGAGATTTCAGATGCCGGACTTGAGAAGTTGAAGATGGAGCTTAAAGCGGTGATAAATCCCGATGAGGACTCTATCGTGTTTTATTTGATGAGGACGACAAGATACACGTCGCGGGAGATTATGGGTATCGAAAAAGGTGCAGGAGATATAATTATTTGATTTGTCTGGCTTGCATTCCGACAAAAAACCTTTTCCCGGTTCGTAGCCCACCTATAAAGGGATTGAAATGTCGAGGTGAGGTAGTGCAAAATACGCAGGGGATGGACGAATCTGCGGTGGACGGTAGAGAATCGTAAATGGCGACTCGCAGCGGTTCTTTGGACTTTCATCTGGAGACAAGGGGCGGGTGACTCGTGCATTGAAAGGGGGTATTCGACGAAAAGCTTTTATGAAGTGATGTATAAATGTAGGAAATGGGGGAGAGGAGCCCAAAAAGCGGGCTTCTCCCGGCGTGTTCGTAGCCTACCTATAAGGGATTGAAACCGGGTATCGATAGTGTAATTTAGCTTTTGCAGGCATGTTCGTAGCCTACCTATAAGGGATTGAAACGCGAATGCAGGACCTTTCTACAAATATAAGGAGCATGTTCGTAGCCTACCTATAAGGGATTGAAACGTTTTTCGGAAGCTGTGGATCAAGTAGTGAGGGAATAGTTCGTAGCCTACCTATAAGGGATTGAAACATCTGTCATGTCGACAGGCTCGCAAAGAAACTGCGAAGTTCGTAGCCTACCTATAAGGGATTGAAACGTCGATGAAATTCTTGAGGAGTTTCCCGTGCATAGTGGTTCGTAGCCTACCTATAAGGGATTGAAACCCAGCCTACTCCAAAGGTTATACAAGGATGTTCGATTTTCGTTCGTAGCCTACCTATAAGGGATTGAAACGGAGATACATCCGCATGATCACAGACCGCATATGGTGTTCGTAGCCTACCTATAAGGGATTGAAACTATATGAAGATGGGAAGTTTAAGGAGGTGTGGATGTAGTTCGTAGCCTACCTATAAGGGATTGAAACCCCTGAATGGATAGGCGATTGCGCTATTATATAGCCTTTAAGTTCGTAGCCTACCTATAAGGGATTGAAACTACAAAACCAATGCAGACTTGCCAGAAAATATTCGCAAGTTCGTAGCCTACCTATAAGGGATTGAAACAACTATACGATACAGACACTCTTGACACTCAAATCAGTTCGTAGCCTACCTATAAGGGATTGAAACTCGGTATAAAACTTAAAATTATCACATTGTGTTGACGGGTTCGTAGCCTACCTATAAGGGATTGAAACAACTGCTAACTTTGTTGCTTCTCGTTGCAATGTTTCGGTTCGTAGCCTACCTATAAGGGATTGAAACAAAACTTTTTTTCGCGTTGCGAAAAAACCTTTACTAAGAACGCTTACGCAGTTTTTGCTTCGCAAAAAAATCCTTATTTAATATTTCTTTAGTCAAGCTTTCTTTTGATGGTAAAGCTTCTTTCTTTAGAAAGAAGGTTTTGAAATATCAAACCTTTTAGAAAAAGGTTTGATCCAAAAATAATTTCTTTTGGTAAAGCTTTTCTTTCTAAGAAAAGGTTTTTCGTAGC
>QNAP01000219.1 GCA_003641795.1 Thermotogae bacterium
CTTTACAGATCTTCCGATCTTATTAACTGGCGCTATGAAAAAACACTGTTTGAGTACGAACAAGCAAAAGAATGCGAGTGTCCCGATCTCGTTACAATGAACGAGAAGGATGTTCTTATATTCTCCGCTTATACTCCAGAGGTCTTAGGAAGCTTCTACTCCTTGGGAAAGATAGAGGAAGGCAGGTTGGTAGAAGAACGTTCTGGAATGCTCGATTGGGGATACGATTATTATGCCGCTCAGACGTTCTTCGGTACGAATAGAACGATAGTGATCGCGTGGATGCAAAACTGGTTGCAAAGCGATTCGTCTTCTACTCAAAAGGAAGGTTGGAACGGAATGATGGCTCTTCCAAGAGAACTGTACATTGCAAACAACGTACTGAAAGTGAAACCGGTGAAAGAGTTGGAAGCTCTCAGAAGCGGCGCGTTGATTACGGAAAGAGAGCTTACGGGAAAGGGTTCTTTCGATCTTGAAGTTGAAAAGAACTCCTATGAAGTTTCTTATAAATCGCACGGAGGGTTCGACCTCAAGCTTTATAACACGGAAAACGAGAGTGTGGAGATAACCTTAAACGGTAACTTACTGGAGGTCAACACAAAGAATTCGGGAATTGTCGAAGGTGCCAAAAGAAGATTGAATATAAATGAGAGACGCGAGGAAAACCATCTGAGAGTCTTCGTAGATTCCTCATCAATAGAGATATTTCTGAACGAAAGCGTCGCTCTCTCTTTTAGAGTCTATCCAAGATATGTCTACAACCAGCTCGAATTTGATGGTGGTACGATAAGCATACTCTCGGCCTACACGCTTAAAAACATCTGGCTTTGAATCACCAAGAACTATTGACCACAACATTCCGTGTTAAACTTCAATATGGAGGTGCTTCGGTGGAATCGAGACTTTTACCAGAAGAAAGGCGTCGCAGAATAGTCCAAATACTTGAACGTAGTGGAAGTGCTACCGTTAGCGCCATAGCGAAGATTCTTGGCGTATCGATCTCCACCGTGCGAAATGATCTGAACTTCCTTGAAAGTCAAGGGCTAATCTACCGGACTCACGGCGGAGCAGTGGCGAAAGAACGTTTCAGCCCTATCTATCAAAAGAGCATATCCCCATTCTCTAATCTGAAGCACAGAATTGCCAGAAAAGCCGTCACATTCGTTGAACCCGGAAACGTGATCTTTGTGGACTCCGGAAGCACCGCGCTGATCTTTATCGAGGAGCTGATACGTTCCGGTATCGAGTGCCATGTGATCACAAATTCCCTGTATATCATCAACGCCCTCGTAGATGTTGAACATATGCCAGTTCATGTGATGGGAGGAGAATTCAGAAAGCGCACTATGAACTTTCTGGATCCTGAGCCCGATCTTGAAAAATACCGCATTGCCAAGGCCTTCATGGGAGTCAGCGCTTTCGACAAGGAAGGAACCTATGTCTCTAACCTCTTCGAAGCCCGCTTTAAGAGGTTCGTCATGGAGGCAGCGAAAGAAGTCTTCGTCCTCGCGGACAGTTCGAAATATGGGAAGATCTCTGCAAGTTTCATAAAAAACTGGAGCGAGAAAGACACACTGATATGTGACAAGAATGTCCAGATAAAGCACGCTCGCGTGATCGAAGCCCGTTAGATCCTGGCCAACCCGTTGACCTTCTCCTCTTGTCGATGTAAGGATTCTCTATTCCAACACTGGCGACCGCACAGTTGAAAAGTCTTTCACTCCTCAATTGAGTCTTCTCACCCCATCGTCCGATGAGATCTTCATCAACGAAATTGGAAGACCGAAGCGCGATTCATACGTCTTCGCCAGCTTTGGAGCGAACTCATTCAGTGGATCCGTGGAGAGCGCCAAAATCCCTCCACCAAACCCGCCTCCGAATATGCGAGCTCCCAGAACCGACGGCACCTGCTTCAACCACTCGACGATGTAATCTATCTGTGGGCATGAAACTTCGTAAAGTTTCTCGAGACTTTCATGCGACTCGTAGAGCACTTCCCCGAGGCGTCTCATATCCCTATTTTTCAGTGCGTTCACCGCGTCTATCACTCTCCGATTTTCCTCGAGCACATGCCGCGCGCGCTTTCTAAGAACCTCTGGAAGTTTTGACAGATCTTCAAACTCAACCTGGCGAAAACTGCCTTTGCCAAGAATCTTAAGAACCTCCTCGCACTCGTTTCTCCTGCGATTGTACTCTGAACTCACCAGAGATCTTCTCACACTCGAATCTATCACGTAAAAGGAGGCACCATCCAAATTCAACGGAACATGCTGATATTCAAGGTTGGCGGTGTCCAAAAAAATGGCGTGGTCTTTTTTCGAAAGTGCGACACTGAATTGATCCATGATACCGCATCTCATGCCGACGAACTCGTTCTCAGCTCTATGGCATACTTGGACCATCTCAAGCTTCGTGATGGGAAGATCGAATAATTCTTTTATTCCCCATCCCACCGCCAATTCCAAAGCAGCTGAACTGGAAAAGCCAGCACCCGTTGGAAGGTTTGAACTGATTTCGACTGTGACCGGAGGAATTTCGAACTCCGAGCGCAACACGTTTATAACACCCATGACGTAGTCTGCCCACGTGGAGGTCCTCTCGATCCTTTCCAGAACTATGTGTTCCTTGAAGTTTTCAGAACGAAACTCCCAGCAACGAGCACGTTCTATGCGAACTCTGACGTGTTTGTCGATAGCGAAGGGAAGGACGAAACCGTCGTTGTAATCTGTGTGTTCACCGATGATATTCACACGACCTGGAGCCAAAACTTCAACCATCGAGATTCACCTCTCTCAACTCCCGTGCGGCATCTTCCGGAAGCTTTGGATTTATGAATGCCCACGTTCCCGTCTCCACGCTGGCCATCCATTTCATCCTCTTCGCATCGCGCTTGGGCGGGGCGAACTCCACGTGGAAGTGAAAAGCGTGAGAAAGATCACGCCAATTGAAGGGCGATTGGAAGAACATCATCATATAGGGGAATGCTTGCCGAAAGAGCAAATCGTATCTGCTCGTCACGTCTTTGAGAATGGCAGCAAAGTCTTTTTCTTCCTTTTCATTCAACTTGAATATCGTGTCTACGTGACGCTTCGGGTAAACGTGAACCTCATAAGGGAAACGGGCGTAGAAAGGAACTACAGAGATGAAAGAGTTGTTTTCAGAAACGATTCGTTCTCTTACTCGCATTTCCTCCTCGATTACTGTACAGAGAACGCACTTTCCAGCTTCATCAAAACCCTTTTCCAACGCCTCGATTTTCGCCTGGATCCGTTTTGGAATGAAGGGGAAAGCGTATATCTGTCCGTGAGGATGATCCAGCGTTGCTCCAACTTCTCTTCCACGGTTCTCGAAGACGAAGATATAGCGTACAAAATCATATTTAGAAAGCGAAAGCGTTCGATCCTTCCACATCTTCACCAACTTGTGAAGCTGTTCTAAC
>QNAP01000220.1 GCA_003641795.1 Thermotogae bacterium
GGAGTATGTTCCCGGCAACAGCCACCATAAATCCTGCTCCCGCAGCTACTTTGAGATCTTTGATGGTGATAACGTGATTCTTCGGTGCTCCCAGCAACTTCGGATCGTCTGAAAGAGAATACTGAGTCTTGGCAACGATCACCGGCAATCTTTCAAAGCCGAGACGCTCGATGGTTTTCAAAGCTGAAAGAGCCTCTTTCGAGTAGACTACTTCTGATGCCCTGTACACGCGCTTGGCGATCTTTTCGATCTTATCTGTGATGTGATCTTCTTCGTCGTAGACACGCTTCAAAACCACCTGGTCAGGCATTCGTTGGAGCAGCCATTTGGCCAGATCGATGGCTCCTTTTCCCCCCTTCGCCCACGCGTCGTTGACGATACAATCCATACCGTACGATCCACACAACCTTTCGAAATGCTCGAGCTCACGATTCGTATCTGTATCGAATTTGTTGAGAGCCACTACGGCTGGTACTCCGAAGGAAGACATATTTTCATAGTGAACCAGAAGATTTTCAAACCCTCGTTCTATAGCTGAGGTGTCTTCGTTGTTGAGCTTTCTTCTGTCCATACCTCCGTGGTATTTCAACGCCTTCAGGGAAGCGACGATGACGATTCCATTGACGTCAAACCCTCCAACTCGTGAGACGAAATCCAGGAATTTCTCGCCACCCAAATCGGCTCCGAACCCAGCTTCAGTAACAACGACGTCACTCAGCTTAAGGGCAAGTTTGGTTGCCAGCACACTGTTTGTTCCATGAGCGATGTTTGCAAAGGGACCACCATGGACTAAAGCGGGAGTGTGCTCTAACGTTTGAACTAGATTGGGATTTATAGCATCTTTCAGAAGCACCGCCATGGCTCCATGTGCCCTTAGATCTCCCGCCGTTACGGGATGTCTACGCTTCGAGTAACCGACGATGATTCGAGAAAGCCTTTCCTTCAGGTCTTGTAGATTCTTGGAGAGGCAAAAGATTGCCATCACCTCTGATGCGGCTGTGATCACGAATTCATCCTCTCGTGGATACCCGTTGGCCGATCCTCCCAAGCCAACAACGATCTGCCTCAGTGCCCTGTCGTTCATGTCCATAGCGCGAGGCCAGACGATTCTGGTGGGGTCTAAGTCTACAGTGGAAAACTTCAGTGCGGCGTCTACCATGGCGGAGAGTAGATTGTGAGCGGACGTCACAGCATGGATGTCGCCGGTAAAATGAAGGTTTATCTCTTCCATTGGTCCTATCTGCGCTCGACCACCACCTGTGGCTCCTCCCTTGATGCCCATGACTGGCCCTAATGACGGCTCTCTGAGAGTCACCACTGACGAGACTCCTAACCGATTGAAAGCCATGGAGAGCCCTATACTGGTGGTAGTCTTGCCTTCCCCTGCAGACGTCGGATTCATGGCCGTGACCAGAACGAGTTTTCCATCTGGTTTGCCTTCCAATTCTTGGAGTTTTTTAAGCGGTATCTTGCCCATGAACTTTCCGTAAGGAACGATCTCTTCTGGTTGAAGCCCCAACATCGAACCGATCTCCGTGATAGGTTTGAGTTTAACGGATCTCGCTATTTCCTGATCGTTCATGTCGTTATCACCCTCAATACATGTGCTACAAGAGGAGTTTTTGCGGCGCTACGTGGTCTTTTGCAACGCGGTCCAGGACCGCATTGACAAAGGCCGGGGCTTCCTCGTCGCTGTAAATTTTCGAGAGCTCGACCAACTCGTTGATGGTCACTTCCACAGGGATATCAGGTTCGTAGATGAGTTCGAAGATGCCCATTCTGAGGAGATTTTTATCTATGAGATTGAGCCTTTCTATGGTCCAATCGATGAGGTATTCTGATATCAGTTCGTCCAATTCCTCTACGAGATTCAAAAGCCTTATCAAGTACTTCACACCGAAATCCCTTTTTTTGAACGATATGTTGAGTGCCGCAAAACCTTCCTCAAGCCTCAAAAAAGGGGCACTCTCGGAGTTTATTTCACGTTCGTAGAGTGCCTTCAATATACATTCGCGTACCCGGCGCCGCTCGGGATATTTGGGCCTCTCAACCATTTTCTTCCGTTTTCGATTCTTCTGTCGGAGTGTACTCTTGTGCTCCCTCCAAAAGCACCTCCTCTACCGTTACGTTCACCGACGCGACCTTCATACCCGTTAGAGCTTCCAAATCTGAGGACAACTTGTCTTGAAGCTTCTTCACGTACTCAGGAATAACTTCTCCGAACTTCACAGCTACTCTCACGTTAACACTCAAGGTTTCACTATCCAAACGCTCGATTTCTACGGCTTTTCTGAGTTTCTTCGCTTCCTTTGGGTCTGAGATATCCAAACCCTGGAAATCTGCAAGAGACTTCACCGCGATTTCTTTTAACACGGAATCGCTGATTTCAATGTTTCCATATTCCATACGTTCCACCTCCTTTTATGCTCTTTCAACATACTCCCCTGTCCTGGTGTCCACCTTTATCTTCTCGCCTTTCTCCACAAAATAGGGAACGGTTATCTTTAGACCCGTTTCGAGTACCGCGGGTTTTCCTCCACCTGAGACCGTGTCGCCTTTGAACGCCGGTTCGGTGTCTTCCACCGTCAACACCACGGTGTTGGGGAGTACTACACCTATGGGCTGTCCCTCAAAGAATTGCAACATCACTTCAAGATTGTCTATGAGATAGAACTTGGCATCCCCGACTTCTTCCTCCGTGAGTCTGAATTGTTCGAAGGTTTCCAAATCCATGAAGTAATACCCATCGCTGTCTTTGTAAAGGTACTGTGCGTTTCTCAATTCCAGCAGTGCTTCCTCAACTTCTGTTCCGCTGTTGAAATTCTCTTCTCTCACCAGCCCACTTCTGACATTTTTCAGTTTCGTACGCACGATGCCTCTACCTCGTGCCATGGTGTGCTTGCTGACGTCTACCACCCGATAGATCTCGTTGTTCAGTACTATGTACATGCCTTTCTTCAAAGAACCGACTTCGATCAATAAGCACACCTCCCGCTCAGATTTTCATTGGAGTTCTCGGAAGAGTGGTCAAACGCTCCAATCCTGTTTGCGTTACGATCACATCTTCTTCAATTCTAACACCGAACTTACCCGTGATGTACACCCCGGGCTCTACAGTCATCACACTTCCCACAGGTACTGTCTCTCCATTGCTTTGGGAAAATGCTGACCCTTCGTGCACTTCCAATCCTATGCCGTGGCCCAAAGAATGGGGAAAATACTGAGCGAATCCCGCTTTTTCCAGTTCCTTTCTTGCCAACGCGTCGACCTCTTTTCCCGTCATTCCAGGTTTGAATCCCTGAAAAACGGCATCTTGTGCTGCGCATACTGCATTTATCACTTCGTCGACCATGGAGTCGACCGAACCGACTACCAGAGTTCGCGTGATATCGCTGACGTATCCTTTCACCCGTGCCCCGA
>QNAP01000221.1 GCA_003641795.1 Thermotogae bacterium
AAAGCGAAGCACAACAAGCATTCTGCTATGTGAAATCCCCTATCTCTTCGCGTGGGTCGTTTTGTGGATGCGAACGAGGAAAAAAGCGAGTGCGAGCTGTGTGATCGTGTGGGATTCGCCACTTTCACCCGTTTGTGAGTGCAAGCGAGGAAGAAAGCGGAGCACAACAAGCATTCTGCAATGTGAAAGCCTCCGCCCTCCCAAAAAGATCGCTGATTATTGTTGGTTGTTACTGATTTTTGAGACACTCTATGAACGTACATGAAAGGTTGAAAATTTGTGATATCCTTAACTTGAATACCATAAAATCGAACACGAGGAGGAGATACGATGCGCTTCAAGAAAAAAGAGCCGGCGGTCCCCACTGGCATTTCAAACCGCCACGTACATCTATCCAAGGAAGACCTCGAAGTCCTTTTTGGGAAAGGTTATGAACTCACCCCCATAAAGGACCTGGGGCAACCTGGTCAGTACGCTGCCCAAGAATGTGTAACCATTGTTGGCCCCAAAGGGGCCATAGAAAGAGTGCGAGTGCTGGGCCCAGTGAGGAGTAAAACACAGGTCGAGATATCCAGAACAGACGCGTTCAAACTCGGTATAAAACCACCTGTCAGGGACTCCGGAGATCTCGACGGTACCCCTGGAATCGTCATAGTGGGACCCAATGGAGCTGTGATCAAGTCCGAGGGAGTTATCCTCGCAAAGCGCCACATCCACATGACACCACAAGATGCTGAAAGTTATGGCCTTAAAGATAAGGACATAGTGAAAGTGTTGGTCGACACGGGCGACAGAAAACTCATCTTCGGCGACGTCTTGGTACGTGTGAACCCTAAATACGCTTTAGAGTTTCACGTTGACACCGACGAGGGCAATGCAGCGCTGTTGAAGAACGGTGATCCCGTCTGGATAATTGAGGAATGACAAGCTACCGAAAAACGGGTGAGAGTAGGTGGTGTGAATGGAATTAAAAGAGATGGGCAAAATGAAGCTTCTTTGGGCTCAGAAATATATGAAGCTTCTGAAATCTTTTGAAGAGGAACTGGCTGAACGTTCCGCACTCAAGGGTGTGAGACTCGTGGTCTCCGTGCATCTGGAAGCCAAGACAGCCAATCTCGCCTTGACGCTTCATCGACTCGGTGCAGACGTGGTAGCAACAGGCAGCAATCCCCTTTCCACTCAAGATGAGATCGTGGAAGCGCTCAAAGAACAAGGAGTGAAGGTTCCCGCCTGGCACACTCACAGTATGGACGAGTATATGGAGCAACTCCACAAAGCCTTAGACCATCATCCGCAACTCATCATCGATGATGGTGCCGACCTCACCGTTCTCGCTCATACCGAGCGTAGAGAGGTACTCCAAGAGTTGGTGGGAATAAGCGAGGAAACCACCACTGGTGTCAGACGAGACAAAGCCCTGGAGAAGTCGAACGAACTCAAAGTTCCTGTGATAGCAGTTAACGATTCGAAGATGAAGTATCTCTTCGACAACCGTTACGGTACAGGACAATCCACCTGGGATGGAATCATCCGCAACACCAACACCACAGTGGCCGGCAAGACTGTGGTCGTCGCGGGTTATGGTTGGTGTGGACGAGGCATTGCGCTCAGAGCCAAGGGCCTCGGTGCCCGAGTGATAGTGACGGAAGTGGATCCTATAAGAGCGGCAGAAGCTGTCATGGATGGCTTCCAAGTAATGAAGATGGTTGATGCCGCATCGGAAGGAGACATCTTTGTTACCGCCACCGGTAACAAGGATGTGATAACGAAACGCCATTTCGAAAAGATGAAAGACGGAGCCATACTGGCCAACGCGGGACATTTCAACGTGGAAATAGCCATGGACGAGCTGGAGGCGATCGCTACAAAGCGTTACAACTCCCGTCCTAACGTAACCACATATGTTTTAAGAAATGGCCGTGAACTCCACCTTCTCGCCGAAGGCAGGCTTGTGAATCTCGCCGCTGCCGACGGTCATCCCATCGAGATCATGGACCTCTCATTTTCCCTACAACTGCTCAGTGTTGTACACCTTTGGGAAAACAAGGATAAACTTGAACCGAAAGTTTACACCCTACCAGAATCAATTGACGAAGAAGTCGCTCGAAGATTTTTGAACATATACGGTCACGGATTGGACACGCTCAGCGACAAGCAAAGGAGGTATCTCGAATCGGCGAGTTCGTAAACAAGTCTAAGGACAAATCCAAGCACGATAAGTATCTTCATCTTCAAGCGTTTGAACGTATTCCCATTCCATGGAGTAACATCTTTAAAAGCGATGCGAAGATCGTCGTTGAAATCGGATTTGGATCCGGTGAGTATCTTTGCACCTTAGCTGAGCGATACCCAAACAAAAACTTCGTGGGCTTTGACACCTCTTTGACGTCGGTAGAAAAAACGCTAACAAAGCTTGAAAAACTACGACTTCAAAATGCACGGGTAGCACGTGTGGACGGCAGATTCGCTCTCAGAGAGCTTTTTGCCGACAATTCTGTCGAACATGTCATAGTCAACTTTCCCTGCCCTTGGCCAAAGAAGAGGCACTCGAGGCGGCGCTTGACAAGAGAAGACTTTGTCGAAACTCTGGGAGCGGTTTTGGAACCAGGGGGAATCTTTGAGCTTGCTACCGACGTTGAATGGTTCGCTCGCGAAATGGCGGAAACTTTGAAAAAAACCCGCTCGTTTTCAAAGCTCGCCATCATCACGAATCCTGACAGACCATTAAAAACTCGATACGAGCGCAAATGGCTCTCACAAGGGAGAACAATCTACCTCTTGAAAGCAGAAAAGACAGGGCACATACATATTGAAAGGACGGTGACGGGTGGGTTGCCTCATACAAAGATCAAAAAGATGGATATCAAAAAGCTCACTCAGATGAAGGGTCAAATCTGGCAAGAAGGTGAAAAGGTGGTCGTGATAAAGGATGTGTACCACGACCTGGACCAGAAAAACTGGTTGGTGCTCACCTACAGCTCCGACAGTGATTTTCAACAGCACTATTACATCTTAATAACCAAGAAAGGCGACGGGTTTCTCGTAAAGCTGGACAGCACCACCGTTCCCTTCAGAACACCTGCCGTGAAATGGTCGGTTTTCCGTCTTGCGGAAGAAATAGGCGTTTGATATGAAGCTCCAGAAGTTTCTTCAACAGATAGGATACGCCCGCCGAAAAGCGGGAGAACTGATAAAAGCAGGAAAAGTAAAGGTAAACAGAAACGTGGTTTTCGAACCCTGGTTCCCTGTAAAACCGGGCGACCACGTGGAGATTGGGGGAAAAGTAGATGAGGTCTCAACGGTGAAGAAAAAGCGATATCTCGTTTTGCACAAACCGGCGGGCTATCTCACCACTCGTTGCGATCCCAAGGGAAGGCCTACAATCTTCGATCTCATTGACGATCCCACTCTCTTTCCTG
>QNAP01000222.1 GCA_003641795.1 Thermotogae bacterium
GCATCCATACAAAACGACCTCGAAGCCGCACGGATGCGGATGAGAGCGAAGCTGAAGCACGACGCTGAATCTTCGCGTGGGTCGTTTGTGGATGCGAAGGAAGAAGAAAGCAAGTGCAAGCTGTGTGAGCGTGAGGGGCGCCACTTCCCCTTTTTCTTTCACATTGCAGAAAGCGAAGCACAACATGCTTTCTGCAATGTGAAAGAAAAGGTGGTCTGGTAAGTATCTTTATATGCATTTGTGGAATCCATGCGTTCACGATTCATCCAATCAACAGAACTAAAAGTGATACTGCAGCGAAAGTAGCTACAAATCCTGGTAGAAGTTTTTTCAAAGCCTTCGATATTGGAACACCGAAATACTCCGACGTCAGCACCAGACAGAGGTGCACTGGTGATAGAAGCACCCCGAGAACAGCGAAGTAGTAACTCCAAACCGCGAGCGAGAGCGTACCGAAATTCACGGAGAGACTAAAGATGGTGGGAAAGCTCATCCCGACCGTGGCTTGAGTGAGTCCCGTCACCATTCCCAACAAAAGTGGCATCGCCGCAGCCACTACCAATGGTGGAATACTCGTTGAAAGTTCCAAAGCTATGGCTTCGGAGATATGTAACGTGCTCAGAGCACTTTTGTAGAGGAATACCATCGCCAACAGCAGAAGAACGTCGGGTTTGGCTCCCTTGAGAAAACTTGCGAATTTCTTGCTGAGTACTACAGAAAGTGCGGCTACCAACCCCACTGCCCAGACACCTGGAATGCCCATAAGTACCAGCAAGATGGTGAGAAGTATCGGCCATGTTGATTTCAAAAAAAGGGACGTGGCCTTTCTGGAGAGTTTTACCCGCCAGTCTTTGGGTTTGTGGATCAACAACCCCGCGCCGACAGCGGTTAATCCCACGGGAGACATCACTACCATGAAGCTTCTCAGTGGAATGCCTGCAAACGACGCAGCTATCACCATAGCGGGGTACACTACCCAAAAAAACTCCATGCTGTGTCGAAACCAGTAGTTAGAAGTCATCATCTCAAGTCTGGTGAGCTCGCTCCCTTTTCCTATTGTATCAACAAGTGGCGCGGTGAACATGGCGCCTCCGGGCATCGGCAAAAGGCCGATCATAAGTGGAAGAAAAGCGGCAGAAAGCCTTACATCTGCAAACGCGCTCTCCACCGCTTTCTGAAGGGAACGAGCGGCTCCAGTAGCCTTCATCACCTCACCCATAACAAAGATGAAGTATATGGTAAGGACCACTTCATAGAGCTTCGGGTCTGTGAAAAATCCCCGCAAGATCGAAGCGAAAGAGTGAAAAGCCGGCCTGTGGAAGGCAAGTGTTACCACGAGTGCTCCGAAAAGAGAGAGGGAAATATTCCTTCGCCACAGTTGGAGAAGTGTCAGGGCCACAAGCCCTATCACGACGCTGACTGTCGCCAAGATCAGACCACCTCTGACAGAAAATCGACATCAAATTTTCCTTCAACCCCTTGACCGTCTCTCACTACCGCTTCTTTTTGTTGACTTAACGAAGGTCAATGGAGGTTATAGCACATCTCGATCTGGTTGAA
This sequence comes from Thermotogae bacterium, assembly GCA_003641795.1. Taxonomy (GTDB): domain Bacteria; phylum Thermotogota; class Thermotogae; order UBA12178; family UBA12178; genus UBA12178. The sequence continues at coordinate 1,561 of QNAP01000222.1, forward strand.
GAGAGGAGTAAATCCGGCGTTCACCACCGCTTCGCTTAATGGATCATCCTCCGGCAAATTGGCGATGGAAACAGGAACACGTCCCACACTCCCGTAGATGCAACTCAATGCCTTGCCCAACACTTCGTGAAAGGTGTGTGTTTCATTCAAGGGGGCTACATCAACGATGAAAGCCCCATCTTTGTTCGATCCCCAAACCAGGTAGCCAAGGTCAGCGAGCTTCAGCATTCGATACCTTCCATTTGCCAGCAAAAGAGTCACCGGCTCGCGTTGCCAGTTCGGTTTTCGGGAGAATACGAGTTGCGCCCTCAACGCCTTTTCGTGAACCCAGCGAGCATCAACCTCTTGAACTCCCTTTGTTTCTGGGCGTATGGAAGTGTCGGGATGCTTCACATAGTTCACAAGTCTACGCCGATCCGTGAAGCCGTATTTCTTGTAAAACTTCCGTGCTCTAAGGTCGTCTTCCAACACTTCCAAAGAGACCAAAGCGACGCCTCTCCACCGCAGATGTTCGAAAGTGTAATCCAACATGTAATGCGCTACGCCGAGCCCACGCCTTTCAGGGATGACACCCATAGCATCGATTCGTGCTCTATTTCTGCGCCTCGCCACTAACACGAAGCCCACGGCTTGTTCGCCTTCGTAGAAAACGAAGGATTCGCTCAAGACTACGGAATTCTCTCGGGCGTCTAACTCAAAGCCGAGGAGATCCCACTTGATGGGTAGTTTGTAGTCTTCAAAAATCCCGTTGACCAACCCAATGAAGAAAGCCAAATTGATCTGACTAACCCTCTTCACCTCTAATGGCATGCAGTGAATACCACCTTTCTGCCTTCGGTTTTCATCAGATGCTGATGTTGAACCTGGGTTTGTTGGGGTCGCTGGTCAAGTTGGCCGTGTTTCCGAGGCTTTTCATGGCTTCTTTCCAAGCACCGTTAAGATCTGAAAGTATGGAACGCACTTCCTTTAAGGTCTCTGTATCCTTTTTTACGTTCGCTTGGATCAACTGCTGGAATATGTAGTTGTACAAAGCACGAAGATTCTGAGCAAGACTACCCCCATTTTCCATGTCGAGGGAAAGATTCAACTCCATAACGATATCTTGTACTCGCTTGATCTTCTCGTTGGCCTTGATGAAATCGCCTGCTTCAACGGCCTCCACAGCTTCATCGAGAAACCGGATACCCCCCTCATACAACATGCTGACAAGCCTCGCTGGACTCGCCGTCATGATTTGGTTCTCCGTGTAAACAGCGTAACCTTTCTGCACAGGGATACCCCCTCAACTCACTTCTGAAAGAAAGCCTTCGACCTTCTCGAAGAACTTCAAATAAGAATCGTAAACGTCCACAAGCTCGTCTTCCATAATGTCGGCAATGGCGACCACATCCCGTTTCTTCAGCGCTTCAGAGAGCGTTTTTAGAATATTCACCATATTTGAAAACTCTCCCGAGAGTCCGAGCTCTTCTAACGTGAGCCCCAACGCTTTGCTGAGTCCATCACGCATTTCCTCCAGGAGGCCCAAGCCTTCCACCATGGTGGCCACAGTCTCGAATCCTGCTTTTTCGTCCACAAGCAGTTGTTGAGAGACCTTCGTGATCATGGATTTTGCACGGCGGATGTACTCCCTACCCGATTCGATCAAGTTTTTGGCCGCGTCCCTCACGGATATGAATTCCATTTCGATGGTCTCTCCACCTTCAAAATAACTGGAAAAGAGTTCAGAAATGCGTGCAACCGGTACTTGTGAGTTGTTGACCACCAATTTAGCAAGCACCCTTCCCGGAGGTTTCACGTGATCGAAAAGCTCCTTGAAGTTCTTAAACTGGTCATCTTCAAAACATTGCTCTTGAC
>QNAP01000223.1 GCA_003641795.1 Thermotogae bacterium
GAAAAAAGGGAAAGTGGAGAATCTCTCACGCTCACACAGCTGGCACTCGCTTTTTTCCTCGTTCGCATCCACAAAACGACCCACACGAAGATTCAGCCTCCTGCTTCAGCTTCGCTCTCATCCGCATCTATGCGACTTCGAGGTCGTTTTGTTCGGATGCTCACTCGGCGCTCGTGAGGCTGTGTGATCGTGTGGGATTCTAAAATGATGGGGAGAAGTGCTCGCTTCGGCGCTTCGCAAGACAGGCATTCTGCAATGTGAAATCAGAGAAGAAAACAAAGAAGTCCATTCAGTGAGCGTGGATTGCCAGAATCTATCCCTACCTTTGCCATTGTTGAGTTGTCTACAGCAGCTGTTGTTACCATCCAGTTCTGAATCAATACGAGATGCTGCATAGCTTCAATAAGATGGAGAATTTCAAGTTGCCCTTGTCGTAATAAGCCTTTCTTCTATCTCTGCCCTGTTTGTTAATGGAGTTAGAAGGCAAAAGCTTGTCCAACTGCTCAATGATCTTTACAATATCGCTTTTTGGAAGTTCTTGTGGTACCATTCACATGGGCTTCCTTTCTTATTTCGAGATATTTCAATAGATATTTCAATGGTACCGCCATTGAAGTATGGGAGGCCCGCTTTTTTGTGACAGCCTATTTACGATGATGTCAGAAGGCGACCGTTTATGGCTTCCCTAAACGCCGTACGTAACGAAGCATGTGATCTACAGATGATATAATTTTCATGAAAGGAAAGGGAGGTTTACCATGGAAAATTTCGTCTTTCACAACGCCACCAAGATCATTTTCGGTAAAGGAACGGAAGAAAAAGTGGGTGAAGAAACGGTTCGTTACTCCAAAAAGGTACTGTTACATTACGGGCAGGGCAGCATAAAGCGTATAGGTCTCTATGATCGCGTAGTAAAGTCGTTGAAAGAGGCTGGCGTTGCGTTCATAGAACTTGGAGGCGTCCAACCTAATCCCAGGTTAGAGCTTGTGGAAAGGGGCATCAAGATCTGCCGCAAAGAGAATATAGGTTTCATCTTGGCTGTGGGAGGAGGAAGTGTTATCGACTCGGCGAAGGCCATCGCCGTTGGGGTTCCTTATGACGGTCACGTTTGGGATTTCTTCGAAAAGAAGGCCGAGCCCCAAGCTGCGCTCCCTGTAGGTGTTGTTCTCACCATACCGGCAGCGGGGAGCGAAAGCAGTGCTTCAGCGGTGATCACAAACGAAGTGGGTCCCTACAAGAGAGGTATGTACAGTCTCTTGTTAAGGCCGAAGTTTGCCATCATGAACCCTGAGATCACCTTCAGTCTTTCTCCATACCAGACCGCTTGCGGTATAGCCGACATGATGGCTCACGTTATGGAACGCTACTTCACTCCTACAAAGAATGTAGAGCTCACCGATAGACTTTGCGAAGCGACGCTAAGAACCATCATACACAACGCTCCGATCGTGCTCACAGAGCCCAAGAATTACGACGCCCGTGCTGAAATCATGTGGGCTTCCACCATAGCCCACAACGACCTTCTCAGCACTGGTAGGGTAGGAGATTGGGCAACCCACGCCATAGAACACGAGCTCAGCGCTCTCTATGACATACCTCACGGAGCTGGGTTGGCCATACTCTTTCCCTGTTGGATGCGGTACGTTTACAAACGTGATGTCAAACGCTTTGCCCAGTTTGCGCACAGGGTTTGGGGTGTCGAAGTAGAGTTGCGAAATCTGGAAGAGACAGCTTTAAAGGGGATCAAACGACTCAAGACTTTCTTCAGGAGTATCGGACTCCCTACATCACTGAAAGAAGCGGATATCCCCGATGACAGACTCGAAGAGATGGCCGAAAAAGCAACCTGGGCCGGACCCATAGGAAACTTCGTGAAACTCAAAAAAGAAGACGTGCTTCAAATCTACAAGATGGCGTGCGGATGAGGAGCTGGGAGTGATCGGCTTGAAGGCGCTTCGCATAACGCTGTACGGATATGTTCAAGGAGTTGGATTCAGGAGTTACGCCAAGCGTCACGCTCTCGCTTTGAGGATCAGTGGTTATGTGAGAAACATGCCCGATGGAACGGTCCAAATAGTGGCTGAAGGCGACGAAATGGCCCTTGAAAAATATCTCAAGCTCGTGTCCCGCGGTCCCTTCATGGCGAGAGTAGATCGTGTAGAAACCGAAGAGATCCCCATAGCCGGTCGTGGAGGATTCAGAATTGAGTTCTGAACGCATCCTCTTCCAAGGAGCGTGGGTCTTTGACCCCTTCACCACTGAGTGGGAAAGACGGGACATATGTACGGTCTCCGGCGTCGTGAAGCCCTTCAGCTCTTGCCTCGACCCTCACATAAAGGTTGCCCTCAAGGGATACTGGGTACTTCCAGGCTTCGTGGATTCTCACTGCCATTTGGTTGGGCTGGGCGCACGTTTTCGAAGTCTCGACCTTTCCAGATATACTGACTTAGGAACCCTCTTTGCGGATATCAAAAGCTGGATGGCAAAAAACGACGGGCAAGACGTGTACATCTTCAGAGGTTGGGATGAGCAGCGTCTGTGTCGGACTCCCAGCAAGCACGATATACACCGATGGCTGGGACCGGATGTCAAGGTGATCTTGGTGAGGTACTGTGGTCATGTGGGCGTCTTGAGTGACACCTTGTGCCACGAGCTCGGCATCACCGATCCAGACGGGTTGGTGAGTGAAAGAGAATTGAACCGAGCGCTTGATGCTTTCCCCAGAACTAAAGAAGAGTTGGAAAGAGATTTTTTGACGGGAGCACGCGAAGCCTTGAAATATGGTGTTACATGCGTTCATTCCGAAGACTACCACAGATGTCATCTGGATGACTTGATCTACCTCCTCCAAAACCAGAAGGAGATCAGAATCTTCGAGAAATTGAATCTGGACTTTCAGGAATTTCAGAAGTTTCGAAATGTCTTCGGCGTCTTGTCGGATTTTTCCACGGTGGGTTCGCTGAAACTCTACCTTGACGGCTCCTTAGGTGGCAGAACTGCTTACTTGAGCGAGCCTTACGTGGATGCCCCAATTAGAGGCAAGTTGAATCTCTCATTGGGCGAATTGGCGAAATATCTGTTCTTGACGAGACAATTGAGTGTTCAAGTATCACTGCACGTGATAGGAGACGCCGCTTTAGATGTGGCTTTCAAATCTCTGTTACAGCACCCTCAAATTGCAAAACCGCGCCTGATACACCTCCAGGTAACTCGAAAAGACCAGTTGGAGAAGCTCAAGCTCTTCGATGTACACCTTTCAGTTCAACCTTACTTCTGGATGGCCGACTCTGGAATGGCACGTAAACGTATCGGCAATCGGATGGAAACCAGTTACGCTTTCAGAGAGATGTATCTTCGAGGCATGAAACTGAGTTTTTCCAGCGACGCCCCAGTGGAACCTATAGATC
>QNAP01000224.1 GCA_003641795.1 Thermotogae bacterium
GCTTCAGCTTCGCTCTCATCCGCATCCATGCGGCTTCGAAGTCGTTTTGTATGGATGCTCACTCGGCGCTCGTGAGGCTGTGTGACCGTGTGGGATCCTGTTCAGCGATTCATGTGAGGAGACAAAGGTTTTCACATTGCAGAAAGCTTGTCTTGCGTAGCGCCGAAGCGAGCACTCGTACAAACGGGCACCGAGCTACATGGACGTAGCGAGCATGAAGCTGAGACAGGATGTTGAATCTTCATGGCAGTGCGCGTTTGTGAGTGTGAGCAAGGAAGAAAGCGGAGCACAACAAGCATCCTGCAATGTGAAATTAAAAGGTAGTCTGGTAAGTATCTTCATATCCACTTGTGCATGAACTTCTGTAGAAGATTCAATTGTTGAGGAGCTCCATCACGATACGATTCACCGTTTTTCCTTCGGCACGACCTTTGAGTCTTGGCATGAGTTCCCGCATGACTTTTCCGAGGTCTTTGGAAGACCTTGCGCCGAGTTGATCGATCACCTTCATCGCCTCGGCGCGTATTTCTTCTTCACTCATCTGCTTTGGAAGGTATTGAGTGAGGACCTCTATTTCCTTTCTTTCTTCTTCTGCCAAATCCTTCCTTCCAGCTTTTTCATATGCTTCAACAGATTCCCGGCGCTTCTTGATTTCCTTAGCTACGATACCGTAAACATTTTCGTCAGAGGCTTCCTTCATCTGATCAACTTCGAACTGCTTGATCGCGTTGATCAAAAGCTTCAAGGCTCGAAGACGTATCTCTTCTCGCTTTTTCATTGCATCCTTCATGTCTTCCCTGATCCTATCTTTCAACACGACCATCACCTCGACGAGATTATAGCATCAAGTCCCTCAGCCGCGAACTTTATGGACTCGCCAAACCGACGACTTTACCACCACATTAAAAACAGGCGCCTTGCGGCGCCCGATCTGTATGTCAAGGGAGGGGGACAGGAGGGGGACACTTTCTTGGCGATGATTATACACCATATTCCCCTATTTCGTCAAGTGGTAAGCGATTATCGACGGTTGTTTCTTTAATACTCATTCTTTTTTGAGTATGCGTTAAAATTCAACCGTGATACTTGAACACCATCGCTAACGGCTGCTAGAAGCACAGTTGATACTGAATCCGAAAAGTGATAAACTCCGGAGGATCCGGTGAAAATGCGGCGTGCGTTGTGTCGCGTGGTATCATCTTCTTAAGAGCAGAACTGGATGGAGGTGTAGAAGGTGAAGTTGAGACTTCCCGATGGTTCATACATCGAGATGGAAGAAGGAGAAGTCCCCAAAGATGTTGCGAAAAAAATATCTGAAGGTCTTGCCAAAAGAGCTCTGGGAGCGGTTGTAGATGGACAATTCTGGGATCTGACACGACCCCTACCACTGAAAGAAGAAGTTGAATTTCGCTTGGTTACAGAAAAAGACCCTGAGGCTACAGAGTTCTTCCGCCACACTATGGCCCACATCATGGCGCAAGCTGTGATGCGCATCTTCGGTAAGGAACGAGTCAAACTCGGAATTGGTCCAACGATAGAGAATGGTTTCTATTATGATTTCGACATTGACGGTGCGAAAATCACCGAAGAAGATCTACCACGCATAGAAGAGGAAATGAGGAAGATCATCCAAGAAGATCTGAAGATAGAGCGTTTTGAGCTTTCCAAAGAAGAAGCCTTGGAGCTCATGAAAAGAGAGGACCAGCCATACAAGATCGAGTTGATACGAGAAATTCCTGACGACAAAGTCAGTTTCTACAAGCAGGGGGAGTTTGTGGATCTTTGTCGAGGTCCGCACTTGCCTAGCACTGGACGTGTCAAACACTTCAAACTCCTTTCGGTTTCCGGAGCGTACTGGCGCGGTGACGAAAGAAATCCCATGTTGCAGCGTATATACGGGACAACGTTCATCAAAAAGAGCGAATTGGAGGCGTACCTGAAGTTCGTGGAAGAAGCCAAGCGGCGTGATCATAGAAAGATAGGGCCTCAACTCGGCCTCTTCACTCTCCACCCAGATGTGGCTCCAGGTTTACCGTTCTTCCATCCAAAGGGTGTCGTGGTCCTCAATGAACTCATAGAATTCTGGCGGATGCTCCACAAAAAATGGGGTTATCAGGAGATCTTGACCCCCCTGATAATGCACGAGAGGCTTTGGCACCAGTCAGGACACTGGGATCACTACAAGGAAAATATGTACTTCACAGAAAAGGAGAATCAGATCTACGCGGTCAAACCCATGAACTGTCCAGGTCATATCGTTATCTACAAGAGTATGTCGGTGAGTTATCGCGATCTGCCGCTCAGGTTTTCCGAACTCGGCAAAGTACATCGATACGAGCGTAGCGGCGTGCTTCACGGCCTCTTCCGAGTGAGGGGATTCACGCAGGACGATGCGCACATCTTCTGCACGGTGGATCAAATAGAAGACGAAGTACGAGGAGTCGCGGAACTCACCCACGAGCTTTACGCTCCCTTCGGCTTCGAATACTTTGTGGAGCTCAGCACCATGCCCGAAGACCACATGGGTGATGAAAAAACTTGGGAAAAAGCCATCAACGCTCTCAAGCAAGCATTGGACTCCATGGGGTTGGAGTATCGTATAAACGAAGGGGAAGGCGCTTTCTACGGCCCGAAGATCGACTACCACATTCGAGATTGTTTGGGAAGGCCGTGGCAGTGCGCTACCATTCAGCTTGACTTCATGATGCCTGAACGGTTCGACCTCAAATACATGGGCCCTGACAACGTCGAGCACCGCCCGGTGATGATTCACAGAGCTCTTTACGGCTCCCTAGAACGTTTCTTGGGCATCCTCATCGAGCATTTTGAAGGAGCCTTTCCAACGTGGTTGGCCCCCGTTCAAGCGAGGGTGATCCCCATCGCCGACAGACACAATGGTTACGCGGAACATGTGAAAAAAGTCCTCGAGTCGCACGGTATCAGAGCGGATATAGATACAAGAAGTCATACCACCAGCTACAAAGTGAGGGCAGCTCAGCTGGAGAAGATCCCTTACATGTTGGTAGTAGGCGATAAAGAAATGGAATCCGGTACGGTGGCTGTCAGATTGAGAAGTGGAAAGGATCTCAAACAAATGCCTTTAGAGAAAGTGAGCATCGCGATAAAAGAAGAGATAGAGCAGCGGCTTCTCAATTCCGTCTTTGAATCTTGAAATTCAGTCAAAGCACAAATGGATATGAAGATACTTACCAGACCACCTTTTTTCTTTCACATTGCAGAAAGCATGTTGTGCTTCGCTTTTTCCCTCGCTCACACTCACAAACGGGCACTGCCATGAAGATTCAACATCCTGTTTCAGCTTCATGCTCGCTACATCCGTGTAGCTCGGTGCCCGTTTGTACGAGTGCTCGCTTCGGCGCTTCGCAA
>QNAP01000225.1 GCA_003641795.1 Thermotogae bacterium
GCTTTCTGCAATGTGAAAGAGGAGGAAGTGGTGACAAATCCCTTGAATGTGGGAGGCCCATTTTTTCGCGACACCCTATTCCTAGGCATCAGATTTCCTTGGACCACATAGCTTCATAGTTTCGATTCCTATAGGTTTGAATTTACTCCACCGAGGAGCATACGCCCGCTTTTTGTGTGGAGTGATGTACATCTTCTCCTGATAGCGTGTATAATAGATTTGTACTTTTTTCATGTCGTGAAAAAAAGGGGGAGATATGATGGCAAAGCGGTTAGAGGATTACAGAGAGATCGTAGGTGATGAGGTGATATCGAGAATTCACAGAAAGATGAGGCGTCTCTACGGAAAGAGTGTCCAGCACGTCAATTCCACCTTTCAAGGTGGTGGAGTGGCCGAGATGCTTTGGTCTTTAATACCGTTGAAGAATGATATAGGGTTGCGCGCTGACTGGAGGATTATCCATGGAACACCAGCATTCTTCGAGGTTACCAAGAGCTTCCACAACGGGCTGCAGGGAGAGGAGATCGAACTGAATGAAGAGAAGAAGGGTCTATATTTGGGCACCAACGAAGAATTCGCACGGTTTGCACACATCGAAAGAAGAAATTTCGTGGTGGTCCACGATCCGCAACCGTTGGCGATGATATCCCAGTATCGGAAGGAACAACCGTGGATTTGGAGGTGTCACATCGATCTTTCTCATCCCAACCCAGATCTCTGGAGTTTCCTGAAACCCTTCATCCTTCGCTATGACGTTGTCATCGTCTCCCATGAATCTTACAAGAAAGAGGATCTACCTGTGGAATACAGGATAATCCATCCGGCCATCGATCCACTCACACCGAAAAACGCGCCACTTCCTCGAGCGCAGGCCGAGTCGATATTGGAACGCTATGGTGTGCGACTTGACAAGCCTCTGATCGTCCAGATATCTCGATTCGATAAGTGGAAAGATCCCTTAGGTGTCGTGGAGGTTTACAAACGCGTTCGCCAGGAGATGGACAGTCGATTGGTACTCTGTGGCAGCATGGCACCCGACGATCCTGAAGGTTCTATGATCTACAAAGAGGTGCTTAAAAGCGTTGAAGAACTCATTAAGGGGGGCGATGTTGTTACCATTACGGCTCAAGACGATCTATTGGTCAACGCTCTTCAAAGCCTTGCCAGTGTGGTTATCCAGAAGTCAACGAGAGAAGGGTTTGGCTTGACGGTTACCGAAGCCCTCTGGAAAGGCACACCGGTTGTTGCGTCTAATGTGGGAGGTATCCCTTTGCAGATCGAGGATGGGGTAAATGGCTTTTTATTGGATCCCAAAGATTACGACGGATTCGCGGATGCGGTGTTGAAGTTGCTCAAGGACGAAGCATTGGCTCGAAGAATGGGAGAAACGGGAAGGGAAAAGGTGAGAGAGAAATTCCTGATAACAAGGCTTTTGGAAGATTATATCACTCTGATGGAGGAGTTGATTTGAGCATCTCATCGTGTTATAATCCTCTCGGCGCACGCCCGTAGCTCAATTGGCAGAGCGGCGGTCTCCAAAATCGCAGGCTGGGGGTTCGAGTCCCTCCGGGCGTGCCAAGGGGGCGCCGTCTCAAAAGGGGCGGCGTTTTTTCGTTGCGGAGTGCGTGTTAGAATTCGGTGGGAGGGATGGAAGCGTGAAGGTAGGAGTCGCGGGCTATTCAGGACCGGTGGATCAACCGCCTGTTTCCGGGCTCGAAGAACTTTGTGTCGCGCTTGGAGAAGCCATAGCACGAGAGGGATACGTCCTTGTCAACGGAGGAAGGGACGGTGTTATGGAGCTCGTTAGCAGCGGTGCGAGCCGGGCTAACGGTCAAGTTGTGGGTATCCTTCCACATGAAGACAGGGGAAACGAGCATCTCTCCATGGCGATTCGAACGGGGCTGGATTTCCAGATGCGGTCTTTCATAATGCTGAAAAATGTGGATGTTTTGATAGCCGTGGGGGGAGAGATAGGAACAGCTATCGAGATTCTCGGGGCATATGCCTATTCTGTACCTGTGATCCTTCTTAGAGGAACCGGAGGATGGACTGACAGGATTGCGGAGATTTTGATAGACGGCAAATACTTGGACAGTAGACGGAAGGTCGAGGTATTTCAAGTTTACAGCGTCGGCGAGGCCATGGAGATCTTGAAAAATATCCAGGAGGCGAAGTAAAAGTGATTCGGGTGAGGTTTGCTCCCAGTCCCACTGGAGAGCTGCACGTTGGAGGAATGAGAACGGCGCTCTTCAACTGGCTTTTCGCACGGAAAAACGGTGGCACATTCGTTCTGAGAATAGAGGACACCGATTTAGAGCGTTCTAACGAAACCTACGAACACTCGATCATGGAGTCCATGCGCTGGTGTGGATTGGAATGGGACGAAGGTCCAGACAAAGGTGGTCTTTACGGGCCTTACAGACAGAGCGAACGTGTGAAGCTCGGCATTTACCATGCTCATGCGCAAAGATTGGTGGAAATGGGGAAAGCGTATTACGTGGTCTACGAAAAGGAAGACAGGGAGAAGGAACTCTTCACCGCGGACGAGTACCCAGAAGATTATGTGCTCAGAGGTCATCCAGTGACAGTGAAATTCAGGGTTCCGAAGGAAGGCTTCACGCGGTTCAACGATCTGTTGAGAGGCGAGCTGGTGTTTGAAAACGACACGTTGGAAGATTTTATAATTATCAAATCAAATGGGTTCCCTACCTACAATTTTGCTGTGGTGGTTGATGATCATCTCATGGGGATCACACACGTCTTTCGAGGTGAAGACCACATTTCGAACACTCCGAAGCAGCTCTTGATCTATGAGGTTTTCGAATGGAAACCACCCCTCTTTTTGCACTTGCCCTTGATACTTGGACCTGACAGGGCACCTCTGAGTAAGCGGCATGGAGGCTCGACTGTGGGCTATTTCAGAAAGCACGGATATTTGGACTGTGCACTGGTCAACTACTTGGCCCTCCTTGGATGGAGCGTGGGAGAGGAGGAGATATTCGATCTCAACGGGGCGCTTTCGAGCTTCGAAATCTCGAAGATTTCCAACAAGAACGTCATCTTCGACCACAAGAAATTGGAGTGGATAAACGGCAAGCATCTCCGAGCTAGATCTGCCGAGGAGGTGCTACAAGCTTTAGAGGAATGGCTCGAATACGTGAAGAATGAGTCTCTTGTCAACGCGATCAGGGAAGATCGTGAGTATTCCATCCGGGTTGTTACCATGTGTAAAGAGAAGATCAACACTTTAGAGCAGCTGGCTGATTTCGCGCTCCCCTTCTTCGTCACACTATCTCCCGAAGATTTTCAAGAGGAATACGTGGAGAAGTACCTGAAGGATCCCCGTGCATCCCAAGTAC
>QNAP01000226.1 GCA_003641795.1 Thermotogae bacterium
ATGAACTGATGAAAAGGATCAAGGAAGCTATCGAAGCCTATCTGGATGTTCAAGTCTCGGAGGAAAGAATTGAGTTCGTCGGTATGCAAAAGGTGAGAGTGTGAGTCCAAGGGTTCCATGAGTCACCGGTAAAGATATGATTCGTTTCCTTCGATCTCAGGGTTTCCGTGTTGTCAGGATCAAGGGGAGCCATCACGTTCTACAAAATCCCGAGGGGAAGATCGTCGTGGTACCAGTGCACAGTGGAGAAACCCTGGGTATCGGCGTTATACGGAAGATACTTCAGCAAAGCGGAGTAAAAATCGAAGATTTCCTGCGTTACTTTCGTTCATAAAGCTGGTAGGGACAACTGACACGCAGATATTTACCACCCAGGAGCAACCAAGATAATGGTTCAAACTTGCTCAACCACATAACAGCTGAATTGACTTTTTTACTCAACTCTTCGAGAGTTATAACAGGAAAGTTCACCACATTTTGTTCATCATTCCATCATGAACTTCCTCAAGTTTTTCCATAGGTGTTTTTAGGTAGTGTACAATAATTGCTGTAAAAACGAAGGAACCGCATTTTAAAACAAAATGAGACAGCATCAATCAAATTTGAATGTTACTAGAAATCACACATTTGCAACGGTAAGCTCCAGTAAATATAAGCCATATTTTATAAGCCATATTTATCCGGTCCCAGGAAACGTGCGAGAACAGTTTGCAGCAAGAATCTGAGGGCATAACCAAGTATTCTGTTTGTGAATACCAACCCTGCTTGTTTGGTGGTTGTTTTCATGTATTTGAGGTATTTATCTTCCAAAGTGGCTGCACTTCCGGGTAGGTTATATCCATCCTTGTTGATAGCACGAAACGGGTTAATTTTGAGAATTGGCATTGAAAAGAGAACGGAATGATAATACATTGCCGGACTTATCCAATTTATTCCTTGGGAAGGAGCTTGTAACATTTAGTTTCTGTTACCAGTTTGCGATGTACAAAGCAGACCAAGCTTGAGCGAAGCATCCACCTTCGAGGCCCACGATCTCTGGGATGGCACCGGGCATCCCTTTTCGAAATAGATCTTCTTCAAACAGAGAATCGAGATCGTTAGGGAGGGTCAAGTCGTACTTTTTAGCCGCTTTCTTGAGAAGGGCGTTCCCAAGCCACCAGACCTTTTCCTCTTTCTTGCCGTAGTAGCCTCGATCCGTTTCAAAACCCAGAGAATGTATGAGGCCACTGGGAGTTATCAAACCTAACTGTTGAAGAGATTTCCAGTGTGTCCGTGCGATATCTTCATTTACCAATCCATAAACCAATGGAAAGATCTGTGCGAAAGTTATGCCACCGGCTTCCTTATCGCAACAGATCGCCCCCTTGAATATCCCCCTTCCTGGATCGTACCAATCTCTCAAAAAATGGGTGTCGTACCAGCGAGAGAGTGTCTCGTATTCTCTTTTCAAGCTGTCAATGCCCAACCGCTTAGACAACCGACACATGCTCTTGACGAAGACAAAGGCTGCAACAGCGTTGTCCAGGGTTTGAATATTCGGTGTTTCCAAGCTTTGTAGCTCCACAAACCCGGGTCCCTTAGGATATGGAGAAACCTTGAGGATGGCCTTCCCCGCGTTGTGAAGCAGGTAAAAGAGCTCTTCCGCTTCCTTCGGTGACAGGACCACCTCTGTTAATTTCAAAAGCAGATCCGCTTGGAGCAGAGTTTCCAGGGCCTTTCCCGGAAAGATCACCTTTCCATCTAAATTCACCTCGTGGGGCACCGCACCGTCTGCAAGCCGACTCACCATATTTTGGAAAGATTCAACGGCAAGTTTGGGCAAATCCAACTCTAACAATGCCAAACCGATGAAGTAAGTGTCTATGCCAAACCACCAAGGATACTCAGGAAAGCCCGCGATAACTCCTTTCCTGTTCCCTGTTTCTGCGATGAAATCCAAGAGCATGTTTTTGGTCCAGTAGCGTATGGGGGAAGATTCAACGTTTTGAGCATGCCGGGCTTTTTCCTTATCCTCCATCAGTTTCTGAAACCTCTTCGGATAGACACCTAATCTTGAAAGTCTGAGCTCGCCTCGTCTTGAAACACGCCAGAGTATTTTCGAGCCTTCCCTCTTCACCAATCTTGCACCCGGAAAACTCACCACGTAGGTACGACCTTCCACTTCGAGTTCGAACTTGCCAGGAAATGCTTTGAGAAAGTAGGGCAAGCTGAAGGTATCGCTTGTGGTCAACTCTTTGTCCCAGATACGGGTAGCATCCAATCCGATCCTGCACAACAACGGCTTCGAAGTGGCTACTTCCACTCGAAAATCGGGCGAATCTTCTGACATCAGGAAAGTAAGGGTGGTCGTGGAGTCTGAATCCTTTAAGACGATTCTGCGCCCTACAGAAAGTGTTTCAAAACGAAGAAATCTCAAAGTTTCACCGTTTGCACCGAGCCACTCCAGGGCTCCCAAGATGCGGTGTGGTGGAAACCAAAGACCGCACATCTTCTTCTCTATGTGATAACCTATCGGAGGGATGGTACCATCTAAGGAGCCTACGAAGTAGCCTCTCCTGCCCGACTCGTAAAAAAGCTCCTTGGAGTCCTCCTCGTTGATCAGAGGTTCTCTCATCCTTTCAGCCCCGTTGTTGCACCACTCTCTACAAAATAGCGCTGGAACGAGAGGAAAACGATAACCATGGGCAGAGTCATGAAGAGTGTAGCTGCCATCATCAACTGCCAAAAGGTGTAGTAGGAGGTCCTGAAAAAGTTCAATCCCATGGTCAGCGTGAACATGCTCTTATCCGATGTCATTAAAAGTGGCCAAAGGAAATCGTTCCAAGTACCCAAAAAGGTGTAGATCGCCAGAGTTGCTAAGGCAGGCTTTGCCATAGGCAATGCCACCTGAAAGAACCTCCTCAAGGCGCCCGCCCCGTCTATTATAGCTGCTTCTTCCACCTCTGTGGGCAAGTTCAAAAAGAACTGACGCATCATGAAAAGGGTGACGACTCCAGTGAGCTTTGGAAGAAAGAGCCCCGCATACGTGTTCACAAGGTTGTAGCGCACCATGAGGTTGTAAACGGGAATGATGGTCACGTATGCGGGGACCATCATCGTGGCGAGGAAGAGAGTGAAGATTATGTTCTTACCGGGAAATTTGAGCCTGGCGAACGCGTAGCCTCCCATGGAATCGAAAAGAAGGTGGCCGATCGTGGTCAGCCCGGCGTAGATCACCGTGTTCAATATCCACCGAGCATACGGCACGACTTCGAAGACCTTCCTGTAGTTAGAGAGCGTTGCGGGAGCATCGAAAACCTTAGGAGGCCAGGAAAAGAGGTTTATCTTGGGTGGCCACTGCATGATGTCCACACCCACAC
>QNAP01000227.1 GCA_003641795.1 Thermotogae bacterium
CTTCTGATGTGTGCCCTACCGACTCACAAGGGATTTCACATAGCAGAATGCTTGTTGTGCTTCGCTTTCTTCCTCGCTCACACTCACAAACGGGCTAAAGTGGTGAATCCCTCACGCTCACACAGCTTGCACTCGCTTTTTTCCTCCTTCGCATCCACAAAACGACCCACGCGAAGAGAAGAGATAAAGATTTCACATTGCAGAAAGCTTGTTGTGCTTCGCTTTCTCCCTTGCTCGCACTCACAAACGGGCACTGCCATGAAGATTCAACATCCTGTTTCAGCTTTATGCTCGCTACATCCGTGTAGCTCGGTGCCCGTTTGTACGAGTGCTCGCATCGGCGCTTCGCAAGACAAGCTTTCTGCAATGTGAAACCTCTGTCTCTTCACATAAATCGCTTAACAGCATCCCTCACGAACACACAGCCTCACGAGCGCCGAGTGAGCATCTCGCGTGGGTGTTTTTATGTGGTTGGGTAAACTCGAATCGTTATCTTGTTAGCTCCTAAGTGGTAAATATCTGGGTATCATATGCCGGGGAGCGGTGAGTTAAAAAGGTTTCGACCTTCCCGATCGTTCCCCATTATCTTCCAAAGTACCTATCGAGCTCGGAGAATTCCAGGTGGTAGACAAGGGGTCTTCCATGAGGGCAGGTCCTCAAGTTCCTTCTTTCCATCTCTTCGATCATCCGAGTCACGTCTTCCAGCGTTGGCTTATCTCCCGTTCTGAGAGCCGAGTGACATGCTAAAGAAGCCAAGGCATTTTTGAAGACTTTTTCTTTGTCCATTACTCCAAAAAGCTTTAGCTCTTCGAGGATTTCGAAGACGGCTCCGGTGTAATCTCCTCCGGTCAAGATCGCGGGAACAGCCACAAGCGTGTACTTCCCACCGGATTCGCTCAACCTGAAGCCAAGGCTTTCCAGAAAATCCCTTCTTTCTTCCAAAGTTGATTTCAAGAGTTCATCCATTTCCAATTCCACGGGAAGTGCCAGATACTGAGGGTTGATCCGCTCTTCAAGATGGTTCATCAGATCTTCGTACACCATTCGTTCGTGAAGAGCGTGAAAATCGAGTATTGCCAGGCCTTCTCGGTACTCACACAGCACGTATCTGTCCCTCACCAAGGCGAAGGGTTTAAGGCGCAGAGAAGGCTTTTTTTCACCTACGGCTCCATAAGCTTCTCTCCTCACCAATTGTCGCACGCGTTCTATTTTTCTTGGAAAGAGGGTTGATCTGGGCATGGATTCGGGTCGCCGGTTTTGGTAAGGTGTCTGATGGGGTAGAGTCGTTTCGCTCGTGGGAGTGGACAACCCTTCTCCTTCTTTCTGCTTTTCTCTTGTAGTTGAGGGATGAAGCTTCAACGTGTAGCGCTTGCGCAACACCTGGCGTATCGCCTTTTTTATGGTGTCCAGGATCTTCTGTTCTTCGTAAAACTTGACCTCAAGCTTTTGCGGGTGTACGTTCACATCCACCAGCTCGGGATCGAGCTCCAGCCGTAGCAAGATGAAGGGGTGCTTTCCGCGTTCCAGCATTTCCGCGTATCCCCGCTCTGCTGCAGCCAGAACCAATCCGTTTCTTACGTATCTTCCGTTGACGAAGACAAACTGATGACTCCGAGTGTGTGAAGTACAGGTAGGATGTGAGATCAACCCGCTCACGGTGATGTCATATTCCCTGTGCTCGATCTCCATGAGGGCATTCTTGTCGACTTGTGGAAAGAGCGATACGACACGCTCCTTCAAACTTGTCGCAGGGGGCAGGTTGTATACCATCTTTCCTTCTCTCACGTACACCGTGTGATGGTTTAAAGAAGTGAGCGCGAACTTCTGAACGATCTCGGTCACCATTCTTCCTTCGACGTTTGCCGATTTCAGGAAGCGTCTCCGCGCGGGCACGTTGAAAAAAAGATCCCTCACCTCGACCGTGGTGCCTCGCTGCCGGGCGCTCTCTTTTAGGGCTACCCTTTCTCCGCCGCTAACTTGGAGGGTGGTGGCTGTGAGGTCTTCCTCCCTGCGGGTCGTTATGGTGAGATTTGAAACCTGTGCGATGGACGCGAGAGCTTCACCGCGAAATCCGTAGGTGAAGATGCTGTCGAGGTCTTCGAGGGAGGATATCTTGCTGGTACAGTGGTGCTCCACAGCGAGGAGCAGGTCGTCGGGACTCATGCCCTCTCCATCGTCCACCACTTTGATGAGCGATTTCCCACCTTCGGTGATCTCTATTTCTACTCGCGTCGCGCCCGCATCCAGGGCGTTTTCTATCAATTCCTTGACCACCGCATGAGGTCCTGTGACTACCTCTCCAGCGGCGATCTTTTTCACCACATCTTCGGGGAGTCTTCTTATCTTCTTCAAGGTGCTGGGGAATCAGCCCTCCTCCGATTCGACAAAATCTTCCCATATCTTCGCCACGCGTTCGAACTCTTCATCGTCATCGATGGAACTCAGGTAAAGCTCTCCATTTTCCTCGGTTTTCTTGAAAAGGTACAACTCGCCAAGTTCCGTCGCGGAACCATCTTCGTGAATCTCCAGTTCCTCACATACCCAGTAGACGTTGCCCGCATCCTCTATCTCTGCCACGAATCCGAAGGCTTTCTCATCTCCTTCCTCGTCGGTGAGGAAGAAGACTTCGTACTCGTCGTCGTGACCGTGGTCATGAGCCTCGTGATCTGTTTGATGATTCTCGAAATCTTCGCCCTTTTTTTCCACCATAAACACCATCCTCTCTCAGTCTTCGCCGAGGTAGTGCTTTATCACCACAGGATCGTTGAGCACTTCTCGACTTTCACCTTCAGCAATGATATCACCTTTGTGGATGACGTAGAGCCTATCCACCACTTCTGCGATCTCCCTCACGTTATGGTCGGTTACCATGACTCCGATGTCACGCTTTTTGAGATCCTTTATCAATCTCTTTATCTCCTTCACCGTGAGGGGATCGATGCCCGAAAAAGGCTCGTCCAGCAGTGCTATCTTGGGTTGGAGTATCAACATCCTGGCCAGCTCTAAACGACGCTTCTCGCCCCCGGAAAGCTCGTCCGCCAGCTGACGCTTCACATCTTTGAGATCGAACTCTTCAAGCAGTGCCTCTATTCTCGATCTTTGAGCGCTTTCGTTCAAGTAAAACTCCGCCACCAACTTCAGGTTATCTTCCACCGAGAGTCTTCTGAACACGGAAGGTTCTTGGGGGAGATACGTCAATCCCAATCTTGCTCTCAGATGAACAGGGAAAACCGTGATGTCTTTTCCATCAAAACGAACCACACCACGGTTGGGAGCAGTCAAACCGAGGACGATCCTGAAGATGGTCGTTTTTCCCGCTCCATTGGGTCCTAAGAGACCTACCACCTCGCC
>QNAP01000228.1 GCA_003641795.1 Thermotogae bacterium
CATATACGATGCCCTCGTGGTGAGAAATCCGCGAACGCAAACGGATCTGGTTTTGGAAGTGGAGCAACTACTTGGAGATAAGACCGTCCGATGCGTTGCCATGGATTCTACAGATGGTCTTGTGAGAGGTCTCGAGGTTTACGATACAGGTAAACCTATCCAGGTTCCGGTTGGAAGAGAAGTGCTGGGACGACTCTTTAACTTGTTGGGCGAGCCCATAGATGAAGCCGGAGAGGTCCGCGCTGCTGACTACTGGCCTATACATAGGGATCCTCCGAAGTTGACAGAACAGGAGACGAGGATAGAACTATTGGAAACCGGAATAAAAGTTATCGACCTTCTGGCACCTTTCCCCAAAGGTGGGAAGATTGGGTTCTTTGGCGGTGCAGGTGTTGGGAAAACCGTGCTCGTTATGGAATTGATTCGTAATATGGCTATAGAGCACAAGGGTTTCTCTATGTTCGCGGGAGTTGGTGAACGAACCAGGGAAGGAAATGACCTCTGGTTAGAAATGAAAGAAGCTGGCGTTCTTCCAAACACCGTTCTCGTATTCGGTCAGATGAACGAACCGCCAGGAGCGAGGTTTAGGGTGGCGCTCAGTGCTCTCACTATCGCAGAGTACTTCCGTGATGTAGAAGGCAAGGATGTGCTACTCTTCATAGACAACATCTTCAGATTCGTGCAAGCAGGTTCCGAGGTTTCGGCGCTTTTGGGGAGGATGCCTTCAGCTGTCGGTTATCAACCCACTTTGGCAACTGACATGGGTGAGCTCCAGGAAAGGATCACATCCACGAAGAAAGGATCCATCACCTCCGTCCAGGCGATATACGTTCCGGCGGATGATATAACTGACCCAGCGCCGGCCACAACCTTTGCCCATTTGGATGCGACTGTGGTGCTTTCAAGACAAATAGCCGAACTCGGACTTTATCCTGCTGTAGATCCGCTCGATTCCACTTCGAAGATGTTGGATCCGGTTGTCGTGGGAGAAAAGCACTACGCGGTAGCTCGTGGTGTTCAAGAGGTGCTCCAACGTTACAAAGATCTGCAAGACATCATAGCGATACTCGGGATAGAGGAGCTCTCCGAAGAGGACAAACTAATAGTGCAACGCGCGCGAAAGATCCAACGCTTTCTTACCCAACCAATGTTCGTGGCAGAGCGCTTCACAGGGCGGGCAGGACAATACGTTCCACTGGAAGAGACTGTCAGAGGATTCGATGAAATCTTGGCAGGCAAGTACGACGACATCCCAGAGCAGGCCTTCTACATGGTGGGGAACATAGATATGGTGCTGGAAGTCGCTCGGGAGTTGAGAGGATGACGAAATTCCCCGTTCTGGTCTGCACTCCCACAGAGGTGGTCTTCGAAGGGGAATGTGAATTGGTGAGTTTTAAAACACTCGAGGGTTGGATGGGGGTCCTGGCCAGAAGGGCGCCCTTTGTAGGATTGTTAGATATAGAGGAAGTAAAACTGGTTTTGGGAGAAGGTACACCCATCTTTTTTCTTGTGGATGGTGGCTTCATCGAAGCCGATGGAGAGCGTGTTACTATCGTGACATCAAGGGTGGAGAATCCCGAAGAGATAGACAGACACTTGGCAGAACAAGCCTTAAAGGAAGCCGAAAAAGCTGTCCAATCAGCTCAAAGCGAGGTGGAAAAAGCTCGTGCCATGGCCGAGTTCAGGAAAGCTTCTGCCAGAGTTAAGAGCTTGGAGAGGAGGAAGAGTTCCCACTTATGAGTTCTTCCACGTTGAAGTTGATTCTTCTCTTGGTGGGGGCCTTCATGTACGTCTATCTCGCTATCAAACTTTTCCCGATAAGAGCTCGTTTTGCAATCTTCCTTTATTCACTTGGTGTCACAGGATTTGCCTTGACCTACCTCTACGGCTACCTGCCATTGATCATCGGATACACCACTGGTTTAGCCATCGTTTTCTTTGTCGTGCTTGCTGTTACGGGACTCTAATAGCTTCTCTATTCTCGCCGTAAATGTTTCTTCGCTTTCTTGAGACAGCTCTGGAACTAACCTTTTCGCTTTTTCGAAGTTATCCACCTTCGCTTCACAAAAGGCAAGATAAAGGTCAACGGGAAAGGCCTTGACATCTAAACCCAACTGCTTGGATTTGTACAAAGCGATTCTGGCTTCTTCAAAGCGTTCCATGACGGCTAATGCTACCCCAACGTTGTAGTAAAGCTCCGGCATTTGGGGCGAGAACCTCAGAGCTTCCATGTACAACTGGAGTGCTTCGTGATATCTTCCAGACTTCACCAGTTCATTCGCTTGATTGTTCAACAGACGTGCTCTCCTCTGTGGTTCCACTTTCAAGCATCTCCCGCAGGTAGTAGATTGTGTCTGAATATTCAAAGGAACCTATCTTGATGAGAACCGTGGCACTTTTTATACCAGCTGTGAGGGGTGGTGAGATCGTATAAACCGCTACCATTTCGGGTTTCTTCACACGTTTTAGGTACTCTGCAAGTTCAGCAAGCTCGTCTTGCATTACGAAATCTCCTCCGCTTATTCTTGCTAATTCTGCAATTCCCTCACATGTTGTGAAAAGAGACACATTTTTTAGAAGAAGAGGGAAGATCGTTTCAAGACCGAGATCACTCTTCTCGGATTCTAGCAATATTGCACTGGGACTTCCCCGGTCCAATTCAGAAAGAAGTCTCCGAAAATCTGAGTCACTGGACACGCAATGAATTTGGGGGCTCAAGCGCTTGAACTTCAATTCGGCCGCTATTTTCCCCCCAGAATCGTACACCTCTGTGAACTTCGACGACGCGAGCACAAGATCTCCTCTTGAAGTCATGATGCTGTAAGTGAAAACAATGTTCACCTGCGGTTCCACTGAGATGGAGTGTATGTAAAGATTAAGTGTGATGGACGAGTGGACCATTTTGAAGAGGACTACCTGATTTCCCTTCAACGACCATGCCAAAAGGTAAGGATACGACACACGTATGCCATCGAAAGTCGATGGATAATCGAAAAGGGTCCACTCGTCTCCCGCTTCGGCGCTACTGAAATGGATTTTCCCAGCTTCGTCGAGGAGGAAAATGTTGCCGAATGGATCTATCGCGATGGTCTTGGCAATGACCCCGTTTGGTAGCGAAACGTTACCTTTTACCTTGCCCCATCTGTCGAAAAAGGAGATTCGGTTTCTCTCAGCGTCGAGCACGGCCAACGACTCCACGTTCTTGCTAGCAGAGAGCAACAAAGTGAAATCGTCGCTTGGCAGGAAACTTATTTTCTTGTTTCCCTTGAAGTCGAGAATGCTTACCCTTGATCTACCAGTGTCGAGTATGTAAATCCTCCCGATTCGATCCACACCGATCAGTTGGGGG
>QNAP01000229.1 GCA_003641795.1 Thermotogae bacterium
AGTCTCACGAGCGCCGAGTGAGCATCTCCCACCCTTCTCCCTTTATTTCACATAGCAGAAATCTTGTCTTGCGAAGCGCTGAAGCGAGCACTTCCCCCACCACTTCAGAATCCCACACGATCACACAGCCTCACGAGCGCCGAGTGAGCATCCATACAAAACGACCTCGAAGCCGCACGGATGCGGCTGAGAGCGAAGCTGAAGCAGGAGGCTGAATCTTCGCGTGGGTCGTTTTGTGGATGCGAACGAGGAAAAAAGCGAGTGCGAGCTGTGTGAGCGTGAGGGATTCACCCTTTCCTCCTCTATGTTATGTTCAATCTCCTGAACAATTGCCCTCCCAGAATTGTACCTATTGGAAAAAAGGGACTTTTTTCGAACACCTTCATTTCCCCCTTGACTGAAAACCAAACACGTGTAGAATATTTTCAGTTTATCCGGTGAGAAAACCTTCGTTGAGGAGGCGGTAAAGGTGGAGACTCTGAACCCGAGCAGTGCACCGACACCAGTGGGACCATACTCGGTGGCGGTAAAGTCCAACGGTTTCATATTCGTGTCGGGCCAGATCCCCATGGACAGGTCGAACGGACAAGTATCTGTACTCGACATCGAGGAAGCTACACACAGAGTTTTAAAGAACATCTCTGCGATTCTCGAGGAAGCCGGCAGTTCCTTGGAGAAAGTGCTTAAGGTGAACGTGTACATTACTGACATCTCTCAGTTCAACCGGTTCAACAACGTTTACACCCAGTATTTCCCCGCACACCGTCCTGCCCGATCCGTAGTGGAGGTGTCACGTCTCCCCAAAGGAGTGCCTCTCGAGATTGAGGTGATTGCAGAAGCGTGAAGGTGGACTTTGATCTTTTAGCTTGTGAATTTGGCACACCGCTTTACGTGTACGATGCGGAGGCCATTCGTGGAACTTGTCGCACCGTCAAAGAAGTCTTCGGTGGATTCGATGTTCTTCCCACCTTCGCTGTGAAGGCCAACAACAATCCCGTACTTCTCTCCATAATGAAAGACGAGGGCTTTGGAGCAGATGTTGTCACTTTGGGTGAACTCCAAGCGGCACAGTTGGCTGGTATTCCATCAAAGAAGATAGTGTGGAATGGGAACGGAAAAACGGACGCGGAGATAGATCTTTTTGTAAGTGCGGGCGTGGGATTCGTGAACGTGGACTCCTTGGAAGAATTGGACGTGTGGTTAGGAAAAAGCGAACGAAACATGCCTCCACTTCTTCTCCGCGTCAATCCCAACGTTGACGCGAAAACGCATCCCAAAATCTCGACGGGTTTGAAGTTCCATAAATTCGGAGTTCCATTGGAACAGGTAGATTCCCTGCCGCGGGACACACTTCAAGCCTTGAAAGGATTCCATGTTCATGTCGGTTCGCAGATACTCGACCCCAGTGTTTTCAAAGAAGCACTTCTGTCCGTAGTCGAACTCTGCAATACGTACGGAATGGAATGTTTGAACATTGGAGGGGGATGGGGAATACCCTACAAACCTCAGGATAACTCCTTCGATCTGGAGAGATATCGAAGTACTGTCCTCCCAATACTTAAGCGGTTTCGAGGAAAACTGATCTTGGAATTGGGTAGGTATATCATAGGGGCCGCGGGTGTGTTACTGCTTAGAGTAACCTATGTGAAGAGCACGACTTACAAGACTTTCGTAGTGGTGGATGGAGGTATGAATGTTTTGATGCGTCCGGCACTTTACGACGCCTATCATGAAGTGCGAGTCCTTAAAAGCTCCGGTGAATGGACGAGAGTGGACGTGGTGGGACCACTTTGTGAAAGTGGAGACGTGATCGCTGTGGATCGAGAGATGCCAATCCCAGAGCCGGGTAGTCTTATCGTTGTGAAGAACGTTGGTGCCTATGGCTACTCCATGGCCAACAATTACAATTCCACCACGAAACCTGCCGAAGTGTTGGTGGACAATGGAAGAGCGAGATTGATACGCAAGCGTGAAAGTGCCGACGATCTTTTCAAGCACGTGGTGATGGATACGTGACCCCCACGGAACTCCGACACCTACTTCACATGAATCCAGAACTCTCAGGCAAGGAACACGAAACCCAGAAGCTTCTTTTAAAGGCACTCTCAGACGTCGGTTACTCTCCGAAATCGTTGTGTGGAACAGGTGTTCTCGCTTTGTGGTCTCCAAAAGAGGGCCCTTACCATCTTTTCCGTGCCGACGTTGACGCGTTACCCCTGCTGGAGGAAACCGGATGGAAGTACGCTTCCAAAAACGAGAATATGCACGCTTGTGGGCACGATGTCCATACGGCCATCATCTTCGGCCTCGCCGAGCGCGTTAGGAAGGAGAAAACGAGTAAGAACATTGCCTTCCTCTTCCAACCTGCCGAAGAAACAGGAGGAGGGGCGAGACGTTGCATCGAAGATCTGGAAAGACTCGATATCGATCTGCTCGATGCCATCGCCCTCCACGTTACAGATGAATATCCCTTGGGAACGGTGGCTTCTCGAGCCGGAACGCTCTTTGCTTCCGCATACGAAGTAGATGTAAACTTCTTAGGAAGACCCGCTCATGTGGCTGATCATAAAAGCGGAGTTGACGCAATCGAAGCAGCTGCGGATTTTTTGAAGTTGGTCTACACGAGGAACTGGGAAGGCGTCTTGCGGTTTGGAAAAATAAGAGGTGGAAATGCACGAAACATCGTTGCTGCACGGTGCCTCTTAGAAGGTACCCTGAGAAGTGAGTCTTGGAAGAAAAACGAAGAAACCATCAAGGAGATCGAAGCGCTGGCGTTAGAGTGTGCTCGTTTCCACGATGCGGAATGCCATGTAACCACTGGTTCAACTTACCCTGAGGTTTTGGTGGACGAGAAGCTTTTAGGGTCGCTCCAACATGTCTGCAAAACATTAGGCTTGACGTTCATAGAATGCGAGATGAAGTACACTGGAGAAGATTTTGGATTCTTCTGTCATAGATGGCCCTCACTCATGTTTTGGTTGGGTTCAAGAGTTGGTGATCAACAGCATGGTTTGCATCATCCCCGATTTTTGCCACCAGATGAGACGATCGAACAGGGTATAGAGATCCTGTGGAACCTCATCAAGTTTTTGAAATAATCTTTCGGGTTTTTTCACGCAGACATTTACCATCTGGGAGCGAACAAGATAAGAGTTCGCATTTGCCCAACCACATAATGGTGATGAATCCCTCACGCTCACACAGCTCGCACTCGCTTTTTTCCTTCTTCGCATCCACAAAACGACTCTCGCGAAGAGAGAGGGGATTTCACATTGCAGAATGCTTGTTGTGCTTCGCTTTTTTCCTCGCTCGCACTCACAAACGGGCACT
>QNAP01000230.1 GCA_003641795.1 Thermotogae bacterium
GGTGGGAACGGATTCCCATATGCGGGATGGCACGGTGATTTTTGCTTCAGCGTTCGTTGTTTATAGAAAGGGCATGGGTGGCTCGTACTTCTATTCCGTGCGTCGCGAACGATCTAAGAAATACAACTTTTACAGCCGCATCTACAAAGAAGTAGAATTGAGCATAACCCTCGCCAAGCTTTTGAAGGAGATTTTCGAGACTTCCCTCATAGAAGTTCACATCGATGCCGGCTACGATGGTTTGACCTCTAAGCTGCTTCCCGGGCTCACCGGATATGTTATAGGTGAGGGATTCAAACCAGTCATCAAGCCTTACGCCTTTGTTGCCAGTAAGGTGGCGGATAGGCATTCCAAACACTGATGCTGTCAAAGAGTGGAGGCATAAACTTTTGAGACTCTTGACGATGTTTTTTCTTCTCATCACCGTTCCTCTTTTCTCTGTCAGTTTCTACGAGATAGAAGCAGCGTTAGATGCGTCTTCCGGTGTGATCAACGCCATAATGACTGTGGATTGGTTCAACGACACAGACTGTGTTGCCACGAGTGTCTCGTTTTTCCTCTACCCCAATCTCCTGAAAGAGAAAAACCCCAAGCTCTCCAATTTGGCACAAAGCCAAGCTTATCCCTTGGGTTTTGACCCCGGTTTTATTAGTATAAAAACAGTAAGAATCGACAACGATGAGGAGATTGGGTACGAAATGGATAAGGCTCCTGTACTCTTTGAGCAGAGATATTCCACAGAAAACACTCTCTTGCGCATCAAACTCCCTTATTTGGTGCATCCTCAAGAATCAGTTAGGCTCATAATCCACTTTTCCACCAAGTTTCCTGTCACATCTTTTGGTGACAACACTCGTCTTGGAGACGTTTACATCTGGCGGTTCGCATGGTATCCCGTGGAATTGGCAAAGCAGAATACCTTTGCTTTCAAGCCGCACAGGTGGCGGTTGCGGTTACATCTACCGGAGGGATTCGAAGCCATAACAACAGGGGAACTCTCGAATGACGGTTGGATTGATTCACACATTCCACTTGTTTCCTGTCCTATAATTCTCTCAAAGGTTCACGAGTTGTACTCTCTCTCAGATGGTGATCGCGTGGTAGAAGTCTATCACCTTAAAGGTCAAGAGTCAAAGGCACGGCAGCTCGCCACCTACGCCCTGGAAACTTTGAAATATTACGAAGAACGGTACGGAAAGCTTGACTATTCCACCATTCGTATTGTTCAGGACCTACCCAGTGGTTTGTTCGGTATGGCAGCAGACGGTGTCGTACTCCTGGGTGACGGTGCTTTCACCACTGCCGATTTGGTGGTACCAGGTCTCATCGATCCCACACTTCACTTTTTGTTGGCGCACGAGTTGGCCCACTTGTGGTTTGGTATCGGCGTGGAGTGTGACTTTTCCAGCGCGAATCATCTAAGTGAATCTCTTGCGCAATATGTTGCCGTGGAAATGATGGAATCTGTCTATGGGTATCGTCACAACCTTTTCAATGTGGAGATCCCCGACATCTTGGTTCGTAACTTGAGGTCCCAACTTCTTCTCGATTCTTGGACCGAACAGGCTGTCTATCAGTACGGTGCGCTGCTCAGGGACGGGCTTGATGGACCCGCGGCGATCAGGATGGGAGAAGGATACTACAACAGCTACGCGACTCTGTGGTACGAGAAGGGGTTGCTTGCCATGCGCAATCTCGAAGTGGGAATAAATAAAGAGAAACTCCAGAGGACGCTGAAGTTATATTATGAAAGATACAGACACCAGGCAGTAGAAGAGGAAGCGTTTTTGGACACACTCTTTGAGGTTGCGGGGTCTGAAGCCATAGATCTCTATACGCGACTCTTCAAAGATTCAGGACCAGTAGACTACGATGTCCGCGCAGATGCGAACAAGGTGCGCATTGAAAACGGTGGGGGAAACGACGTACCCGTTGAAGTTTTCGTCACCTTCACTGATGGTTCCACGGAGCTTTCTGTCGTTACTGGTGATGCAACGCTGACTTTTGCAAAGGATGTTGCAAAGGTGTCTGTGGATCCCCTTCGCAAATCCTTAGATCATAATCGCTTCAACAATCACTATCCGCGCTTAATTGTCAACGAGCTCGATCCTTCTAAAGGTGAGAAAAAGTGGAAAACATCGGTATTGGACTCTCTTCGTGTCTATCCGGTTACGACACTTACCACTGATGCCAGTGGCAATGTGGTAACGTTGACGGGTGCTGGAATAGAGTGCTTCGATCGTTGGCGCGTGGCCTTTGGTGCTCAACTCACCTTGGAGATGAGTGAATCGGATCTTTCTGGGGTGAGGCTTGCGCGAAGCGATTGCTTTTTCCAAGGATGGTACAAACTCAATTCCTATCTTCAAGGAAGTCTCTTCGCTTTGAGTAGCACTGGAAATAGCTCCAGTTTTGCTTATGGTTTCTTCAAAGGGGAATTCTTTCTCAGCTTGCCGGAGAGTCTCGATTTTGGATACGTCGCACCCTTCAAGGTCGCTAGATGGGGGCTCGGATGCTACGGATCGCTATCGACTTCAGGGTATGGCCTCGGTAGTTATGTGGTATTTGATAATACCGCTATCACCGGTAGTCTTATCATGGGTAGGCTCAATCTGACGTCCGAAGGCTACGCTACTCCCACTTGGAGTGGATTGTTGGAAGGGTTTCAAGGATGGCGTTATGGCCCTATTGGGCTTTCATTGAGAGGAGGAGCCGCGTTCAACGAAGCGGTGAGACTCCTCGATTTCGATCTTTCGGACTTCTTGCCCACACCAGATCACTACGTGCGTACGGAAGGCTCGATCATCTGTTTCGCCCAACAGTCTACTCGACAGACAGCCTACAATCTGATTGCTTTACGTGGTATGGGATTGAGCGTCAAGTATGGATATCTCAAAAGTTGGTCACCGGCTCATGATGTCTACAGCTTTGGAATGAGCATAGTACCTCAACTTTATACTCTCATGGACTCTCCTATTATGCTGGCCTTCCAGTTCATGGTCTACTCCGTAGATGGCGCGGAACCTGAAATGTTGGTTGGTATAGGATCCGGGTTAGACGATCTGATACACACCCAAAACTCGATGTGGTGATCATGCCAAATTTGTGTATGTGTTTCTACTGGGATACGTAGTCTTTTTCATTTTTACAACAATTATTGTACGCTACCATGTAGCGAGCATGAAGCTGAAACAGGATGTTGAATCTTCATGGTAGTGCCCGTTTGTGAGTGCGAGCGAGGAATAAAGCAATAAAGCGGAGCACAACAAGCATTCTGCGATGTGAAATCTTCCTTATACAACCTCTATGTTATGTTCAATGTCCTGAAC
>QNAP01000231.1 GCA_003641795.1 Thermotogae bacterium
GAATACGACCTTTCCTCTATTTCAGATAACATTCTGTATGGTTTATGAGTATGGTATAAGAAATCTGGCGATACTTATTGGAAAGCAGTTCAGGGTTATTCTAATTGGAGATATTATGCTGGGCTGAACAAATTATATATTGATCCGCCGTTTAGCGAAGATGGGTATTCGTTGAAGTTTAAGTTCATCAAATCATTTACTAAAGGGAGTTCTACGAGTGACGATCTTAATATCCCGACTAAATGGTTAGTGCCGTATAAGTTTTTCTGTTATGCAAAGTTTTATGAAAGACAAGTTCCGCAGAAAGTAGCAGAGGTTGGAGCAGTTCAGACAACTAAAAGTTTCTTGCCTGGGCCAAGCGTAATGACGATTGCGGATTACTACTATAATAAAGCAGACCAGATAGCAAGACGATTAGCCCCGAAACTTCCACCAATTCCTATTAGGACAATAAAAGAAGGAGTAGCATTGTAATATGGCTGTTAAAAAGGAATTATACAATGTAGCAATTGCGGGACAGGGATATATTCTGGCTGGAACACCAGATAATCCTGCCCGCAGATTAGAGCAAGCCCCTGTTTATGGTGCAAGGTTTGCTTCTGGTGACAGAGATTACACCGATTTCTCCTTATGGTGGTATTGGGCCCAAACCGATTGGAGCGGAGGGATTAAACAAACTGCTCTTAAGTGGGAAGATGATGCAAGGTTTTTTTATTCTTACAACATAGACACTTGGACTGAATATGGAAGTATTCGGTTAGCGAGAGGTTTGGCAGTTAAATTTAATTCAGCAACGGTATATTGTGGATATTATGGAAGGCTGGCGAATACTTCGTATCTTTTTATTGGGGTAGGAGGAAGTCCGCCAGCAGTTTATCGTTCTTCCAATTATGGTTCTTCTTGGACAAATATTACAGGAAGCAGCATTAACACTGATGCTAATCAGATCACGCAGATTATTTCCCACAAGAACTCTATTTGGGTTGGCACTGGCTCTACCTCTTCTACAACTACAGCCTTGTTACATACAACCGATGGCTCTTCTTGGTCTAATCATACTTCCAGCATTACTACTGCCTTATCGTGGGCTGACATCAAAATGGTAACCTGTATGGACGAAGACAGCAGCACCTTATATGTAGGAGTGGAGAGGGGAAGCGTCTATTACGGCATTGTATCTACAAGCGACGAGGGAGCTAATTGGTCTGTTGTAATGCAAGGAGAAGATATGCGGATTGTAGATATTAAAATAGTGGGCACTAAACTGTATTGCCTTTTTTATGGAACTTCTTATTTAGAATTTGGAGTTTATGACACAAGTTCTTCTGCTTACACAAAAATTTGGTCGTGGGATACCCCAGGCGGAAGCCTTTCAAGTGAGCCAAGAGAAGGTAAATTATTTGTATTAAACGGAAAAATTGTAATTTTCTCTAATACAGGGGCAGGATATTTGTGGGAGTATGATCCTTCCAGCGGGACTTTAACGAATTTGCTGGGACACAATGTGACTTCTATTTATCCTACCCCTAACAGTAGCGTAGCGTATGGCGTCATTCATAAAGGAATACTTTATCTTCCACAATTGCTTTATGACGGATATGTGGTTTTTGAAGGGGCAAGAAGCAATGACGAAACAAAAAACTATATATGGCCGATTGCGTCTGTGGCTACAGTAAATCAGGTTTTCTACCGAGACCCAAACGATAATTATTGTTATGCTGACAGTGGTTATAGAACAAGCGGGGAATTAGTTTTCAATCGGATTGAGCCCGTAGCGGCAATTGATAAGATTTGGCACTCTATTATTTTCACTTTTGATAAATTGTCGTCTGGGCAAAAAATCACTTTCTATTATAGCGATGACGAAAGGACGACTTGGACAGAAATTGGAGGTGTTGATTATAGTATTGACGGCGGAGCAATCACCAGCAAAGCTATTCCTTTTCCAGAAAATACAGTAGCCAAAAAGATTTGGTTAAAAGTTAAATTAGAGGGAAACGGCGAAACTACTCCTGTATTACGAGATGTATCTATTCAGTATTTGCCCTTACCCGATTACAAACAGCGGTGGGTATTGCAAGTTTATTGTTATGATGATATAATGCTATTAGATGGAAAAACAAGAGAACCAAAGAGGGGGGAGGAATTGAAGAACATTTTAAAATCTGCGTGGTGGGGAAAACAAGTAGTTGATTTTCACGATATTGATTATGCAGAGACTACGCTTGATGGCGATTTGGCAGCCACAGCTACCACTATTACTGTTGCTTCTACCGCAGGATTTCCTGAAAGAGGGCGCATTAGAATAGATGATGAAGAAATTTTATATACAGGCAAGACTGCTACAACCTTTACTGGTTGCACACGAGGAGCGAGAGGCACAACAGCAACTTCTCACAGCAATGGCGCAACTGTTTCCAATGGTTATAAGGTCTTAATTACCAATTATTCAGAGGAAGCTCCAGTGGGGGCGAATGCTAAAATTGAGGAAGCAATCGTCACACTGGAGTTAAGGGAGGTATAATGCCATTAGCCGTTAAAAGAAAATTAAACAAGAGATTCAATGTAATAAGATTCAGCAACGCCGTTAAAAAAACATTTACTTTTCTCAACGAAAAAGTTGTTTTATTGATTTTCCTATTAGTCGGCACACTTCTTGCATTCCTCAAGATTAACGCTTGGGGATTTTTTATTGTCTTTGGTGTTTATGTTGTAATGTATTTTATTGAAAGAATAACAAAAATATGGGGGAGGAATACGAAATTATCCAAAACATAACCGCATTAGGGCTTATTGCCTTGTTTCTAATAGTAATGAAGCCGTTAATTAGGGTATTAGCACGCAAGCTTTCTGATAAACTAAACGGAACGAATGGTTATTCACGGCTGGAAGAAAGAATTAACAGAATTGAAGAAAACCACTTAGATGATGTTTGCCGCAGGCTTGATAATTTAGAGAGAGACAGTAGGGAGTTGCGCAATGAAGTAGAAGAAATTAAGATACGCCTTACCAAAATTGAGACAAAATTAAATGGCTTCAATTAACTACAAACCGAAGGCGCAAAAAGATAAGCTCTTCATTGAGCCAACCATCTTTTTGCGTCTTTTTTAATTGCACCTTCCCACAATTATATGGGAAAGCTTGGGCAGAAAACAACAGAAAAGGAGGTGAACGAAATGAGAATGGTGGTGTTTTCTGACCTACACGCTCCTTTTTACGATGACCGTGCCCTGCATCTTGTTTTAGAATTCTGTCAGTGGTATAAGCCCCACATTGTTATTATCGATGGCGACCTAATTGACTTTTACGCAATCTC
>QNAP01000232.1 GCA_003641795.1 Thermotogae bacterium
GAGAAGGTACCTGGTGCGAATGCTGAGGTTATTACTCAAGCTTTGGGTTTAGATAGTAGGATTGGCTCAAAATACCTAAAGCCAGGACTTGGATATGGAGGTCCTTGTTTTCCTCGAGATAATTTAGCCTTTTCAGCATTTGTAAGGAAGTTGAATATGAAGGCAAAATTAGCTGAGGTTGTAGATGAAGTAAACAAAGAGCAGGTCGCTAGGATAGTAGCTATACTGGAAGAGATAGCCAAGAGAAAAAGAGGAGTTAGAATTGGCATCTTGGGGCTTTCTTATAAACCAAATACTCCTATTATAGAGGATTCCCAAGCTATAGATATTGTGGAAATTTTAATTAAAAAAGGATATGATATTATAGTTTATGATCCTATGGCATTAGAAATTGCAAGAGGAGTCTTTGGGGACGAAGTAGGATACGCAAGGAGTACCTCAGAATGTATTGAAAAATCCGATGTGGTGTTAATTGCGACTCCATGGAAAGAATTTGAGGAGTTGGATTTTAAAAAAATAAAGCACAAAGATATAGTTATTTTGGACTGTTGGCGAATTGTTAGAGACAAGGGTCTTAAAATTAAATATTTGGGTATAGGTGAACAGTTGGGAAAAGGAGAAGAGGAATGAGAGAGAAACGAATTCTCGTTACTGGTGCAGGTGGATTTATAGGGTCGCATCTAGCACGGAAATTATGCACACAAGGAAATTTTGTCAGAGTAGTGGATATTAAATGGGATGGGTATATTGAAGAACCTTATTATTCAGAGAAACTTACACTTGATTTAAGAGTATATGAAAATTGTCTTAGAGTAACGAAGGACATTGATTGGGTTTTTAATTTAGCAGCAAATATGGGTGGTATTGGATTTATTACTCAAGTGGGTGCAGAGGTTATGTATGATAATGTGCTTATAAACTCCTATATAGCTAAGAGTTGTGTAGAAAATAAAGTAGAGCGTTTATTTTTTTCTTCTTCAGCTTGTATCTACCCTACTTATAAACAGGAAACTCCAGAGGTAAAACCCTTAAAAGAAGAGGATGCTTATCCCGCAGATCCGGATAACTACTACGGATGGGAGAAACTCTACACGGAGAAAATGTTGGAAGCATTTAAGAAAGATTATGGCTTAGATATAAGAATTGCTCGGTATCATAATATCTATGGACCGGAAGGGACTTATAAAGGAGGAAGAGAGAAATCGCCTGCTGCGCTATGTAAAAAAGTAGCGGAAGCCTCTAACCCAGGAGAGATAGAGATTTGGGGGGATGGTAAGCAGACGCGTTCCTATTGTTATATTGATGATTGTATAAGAGGGACAATTATGCTTATGGAATCTGATTATGATGAGCCCTTAAATATAGGTTCAGATAGATTAGTCACCATCGATGAACTAGCGGATATAATTATAAAGATTTCGGGGAAAAAGATAACAAAGAGGTACAATCTAAATGCCCCTCAAGGGGTAAGAGGCAGAAACGCCGATTTAACATTAGTTAAAAAAAATCTTGGCTGGAGTCCTACGATAAATTTAGAAGAAGGACTTAAAAGAACATACATGTGGATTCTTTCTCAGATTAGAAAACGATAATCCTTAGAGTGGATAAGTTAAAATCCTTAAGTCTCCTTATCTCCGGACAACTTTTCACAAGTCGAACTGAAACTTTAGAAGATTTTTTTAAAGATAGAGTCAGTTCTTTAGGAATTATAGGTATCACTAGTCCATATGCTTCTCCAGGAAGTGCTAGAAGAAGGTATTATGAAAATGGGAGACTGATATATGAAGGTAAAATAAGAAACATTTATTTTTCCTCTCGGAAGTGGTATTCGGATTTCCTACTTGTTTTAGTGTTTGGAGTGTATTTTTTTGAGATATTAAAAGCAGCTTATAGCTTTAAGAAAAAATTTGATATATTCATAGGAGTAGCCTGTTTTTCTACTTTGTTAGGTTTAATCCTTAGGAGACTTGGTTTAGTAGACAAGATTATTTACTATAGTATAGATTATTACCCAATACCCAGAAAACTTAGTTTTAATACCGTTATCGTTAAAGCCTTTCGTATAATTGATAAATTCTGTGCGAGAAAAGTGGATTTGATTTGGCATATTTCTCCTCGCATTCCTGAGGCGAGAGATAAGTTTTCGAAGTTAAAGCCAAATTGCTATAAACATATTGTTGTTCCACTTACTTATACCAAGAGGCTGTTACGGTTTAAATCCTTAGAAGAGATAGAGAGGTATACCATAGGATTTGTAGGTACTCTTTCAGAAAACCAAGGGTTGCAATTGCTTATTAGAGCAATGCCAGAGATTGCAAAACGTATCCCTCAGATAAAGGTGAAAATTATTGGGAAGGGTCCATATAAGGAGACATTGGAGAAATTAGTAAGAAGATATGGAGTCGAGCGATACTTTGAATTTTATGGTTTTATTAAAGAGGAAGAGGATGTACTAGAGATTCTTTCTCATTGCACTGTAGGAATTGCGGTATGGACATCAAAAGAAGATGATAATATCTTATATGCTGATCCCGGTAAACCCAAGCTCTATGCGTTCTGTGGTTTGCCGATAATTATTACCACTGGGGCTATAATTGCAGAAGAGATTGTTGAAAGGGAAGCTGGAGTAAGTATAAATTATGAAAGTCAAGAGCTTATAAATGCCATAGTGAGAATTCTCAATGACGATGAGTTAATAAAAAGATATAAGAAAAATGCTTTTGCATTAGCTAAATCCTATACTACAGAAAATGTATTTGTTCGTATAATGGATGATTCTTTAAAGATTTTGTTTAATTAAAATTGCAAAATGAAACACCCGTTAGTAAGTGTTGTCATATTAAATTATAATGGAGAAAATCTATTAAGAAAATTTATGCCTTCTGTTGCGAATTTGGCTTGTCCTAATTATGAAGTTATAGTAGTCGATAATGCCTCTACAGACGAAAGCATAGATTTTTTACGAAAATTCTATCCTCATTTTAAAGTAATTCGTAATGAGAAAAACTATGGTACTGCAGAGGGAAGTAATATCGGAGCCAAATATAGTGAAGGAGAATATATTTTTTTCATGAGTAATGATATGGAGTTAGATCCAGAAATTCTAAACTATATGATTAGAAGGATGGAGGAGGATCCTAAGATAGGAATTTGTACTTGTAAAATGAGACGAATAACAGAGAGGGGAGAGAGGTTAAATATTATAGATAGCGTTGGTGGAGAGTTAGATATTTTTGGTTTTCCTTCAGCAAGAGGAATTAATGAACCAGATTACGGGCAATACGATTATTTTA
>QNAP01000233.1 GCA_003641795.1 Thermotogae bacterium
ATATTATGGAGCCATCCATGCTTTGAAGGGCATAAAAATAGAGGTACCCGAAGGCTCCATTGTCACCCTCATCGGCGCTAACGGGGCGGGAAAAACGACCACGCTTTCCACCATTGCGGGGCTCGTGAAGGCGCGCTCTGGAAAGATTGTCTTTAAAGGCAAAGACATAACCAATAAACCCGCCCACGTTGTCAACAACATGGGTATAGCCATGGTACCCGAAGGAAGAAGAATCTTCCCCAATCTGACGGTCTACGAAAACCTCATGATGGGTGCTTATAACAGAAAAGACAAGGAAGGGATAAAACAAGATCTGGAGTGGGTCTTCGAACTCTTCCCAAGGCTTAGAGAAAGACTCAGTCAGCTGGGAGGGACGCTCTCTGGGGGAGAGCAACAGATGCTTGCCATAAGTCGCGCACTGATGAGCCGTCCGAAGCTTCTCATGATGGATGAACCTTCGCTCGGGCTCGCTCCTCTTTTGGTTGCAGAAGTCTTCGACGTTATCAAGAAGATCAACGCTGAAGGAACTACCATACTCCTCGTAGAGCAAAACGCCATGGGGGCACTGAAGACAGCCCATTACGGTTACGTTTTGGAGACAGGGCGCATAGTGATGGAAGCGCCCGCTGAGGAACTTCTCAACAACGAACAGGTGAAGAAGGCGTATCTCGGGGTTGCTTGATTTATACTATTAACGAGGTTAAAACTACACATTTTAACAAAAGGAGGAATGGCGTTGCCAAGGAGAAAGAAAGAGTCGAACATCAGTTTCGAATTTGTTCCTCGAAATGTGTGGAAACTTAGAAAGCGCGAGGACATAGAAACCTATATAGGCGGTTACAAACATTTCTTACAAGAGTGCAAAACCGTTCGAGAAGCCATCGAATATTTCGTGAAAATGTTGGAAACGAGAGGCTTCAAACGGCTTTCGAAGCTTCCTATTCGTGGTCGTGGTCGACCGCCCACGAAACTCGACGTTTACGAGGTCTACAAAAACAAG
Organism: Thermotogae bacterium; assembly: GCA_003641795.1. Classification (GTDB taxonomy): domain Bacteria; phylum Thermotogota; class Thermotogae; order UBA12178; family UBA12178; genus UBA12178. The sequence continues at coordinate 1,001 of QNAP01000233.1, forward strand.
ACGTTGGTGGCTTTCAGAATTCGTCCTCCTTTTGTAAAAGGAATCAACCTGGTAGCGGCTCACCTGGATTCGCCCAAGCTCGATCTCAAACCCATGCCGATAGCCGAAAAAGAAGGATTCGCTATCGGTAAGACACACTACTACGGAGGCATAAAGAAATACCAATGGTTCAACCTCCCGCTGGCCGTGCACGGTACCGTGGTGAAAACGGACGGCTCCACCGTCAAAGTGCGTATCGGCGAGGATCCTTCGGATCCTGTGGTGTTGATCACCGATCTCTTGCCGCATTTGGATAGACGCGACGACCCTGTTCAGAAACTTTTCAAGGGAGAAGACCTCAACGTGATTCTGGCTAGTGACACATTGGGACAAAAGGATGAAAAAGAGGCTGTCAAGAAAGCCTTACTCACACTCCTGAATGAGAAGTATGGTATCACCGAGGAAGACCTCGTAAGCGCCGAGATCGAGCTGGTCCCTGCTTTGCAACCGAAAGATGTGGGCATTGACGCAAGTATGGTAGGCGCTTACGGTCATGACGACCGTGTTTGTGCATACACCGGGTTCACGGCGCTTTTGGAAACCAACAACCCCGTACGTTCCGCTGGCCTCGTGCTCTTGGACAGGGAAGAGATAGGTAGTGATGGTAACACCGGAGCCAAACATCTCTTCTGGATGAAGACTCTGAAGAAGGTAGCGCGTATTATCAAAAAAGATGTTGACGTAGAAGAGTTGACCGAAGTAAGCGCCATGCTTTCTGGAGACGTGAGTGCTGGAGTCAATCCAATATTCACGGATGTTCACGATCTCGCCAACGCACCAAGATTGAATTACGGTATAGCGATTCTAAGGTATACCGGTTCTGGCGGTAAATACTCCACCAACGAAGCCCACGCAGAATTCGTGGCAGCCGTCCGCAGGATTTTCAACGAATCAGATATCTGTTGGCAACCCGCCGAGTTTGGTAAGGTAGACCAAGGTGGGGGAGGAACTGTGGCCAAATTCTTTGCAGAGACAGGAATAGATGTTATCGATGCTGGACCTCCTCTTCTGGGCATGCACTCACCCTTCGAGATAGTCTCAAAGGCAGACGTATACGAAACTCACCGCGCTTACCGTGCGTTTTTGGAGAAGTTCGAAAGTACGAGATGAAGGATGTCTGTACTCCAAGTAAAGTAGCGGAGAGGATAATAAAGTTCTTTCCAAGAACCCACAATCACACCGATCCTCTCCGCATTCTTCTTTGTACTATCCTCAGTCAACGAACACGCGATGAAAACACGGAAAGAGCGTGCGAAAATCTCTTCCAGCGATTCAAAACCCTCGATGAGATCGCGAACGCAGATCCAAAAGAAATCGAGCCCCTCATCGTCGCAGCGGGTATATACAGGCAGAAAGCCGTTCGCATAGTGGAAGTCTCACGCACCATTAAAAATAAGTATTCTGGTCAAGTACCCAGTACACTGGAAGAACTCCTGCAACTTCCAGGCGTGGGCAGAAAAACAGCGAACATCGTCCTTGCGGTGGCATACGGTATCCCTGCCATAGCCGTGGATACTCACGTGCATCGCATCAGCAATCGATTAGGATGGGTAAAGACAGAGAAACCCGACGCCACCGAGGAAGCGTTGAAGAAGATAATACCGCTCAAACTTTGGAAAGATCTCAACGGTTCCATGGTGGAATTTGGAAGGACCATCTGCCGTCCCCAAAATCCGAAGTGTGATCAATGCCCCATCTCGCTCTGCTGTGAATACCACAAGGCCCGATCCATCACTTAGCGAACGATGACAACAATAAACCTCTGCGAAGCCCAATAGGGCGGCTCCCGCGGTCACCGGGATAAACAAAACCATAAAAGCAAGCAAGCCAAGTGCTTCGAAAATCCCAACAACAAAAGGATGAAAAAAGCGAGTGCCAGCTGTATGAGCGTGGGGGATGCGCCGCTTCCTCCTTTTTCACATTGCAGAGAGCATGTTGTGCTTCGCTTTTTTCCTCGCTCACACTCACAAACGGGCACTCCCATGAAGATTCAACATCCTGTTTCAGCTTCATGCTCGCTACATCCGTGTAGCTTGGTGCCCGTTTGTACGAGTGCTCGCTTCGGCGCTTCGCAAGACAGGCTTTCTGCAATGTGAAACTTCTGTCTCTTCGCCTAGGTCTTTTTTGTGATTACAAGTGACGGCATCCCACACGATCACAAAGCCTCACGAGCGCCGAGTGAGCGTCCGTACAAAACGACCTCGAAGCCGCATGGATGCGGCTGAGAGCGAAGCTGAAGCACGACGCTGAAT
>QNAP01000234.1 GCA_003641795.1 Thermotogae bacterium
CGCCTAAAATGAGAACCCTTGGAAAGATTTTGGTGATTGCAGACGTGGTGGAACAGTCGCGCGATTTTCCACAGGTGGATGAGCTTCGAAAACTGGCCTTGGCTGGTGATCTCGATGAAGCCTATAGAGCTGTGATCAAACAGAAAGCACTCTACGCGTTGGAGAAGAACTTGCTGATTCTCCCGGAAACCACGGAAACGTGGAATGAATATGTGGAAAGGGGTGGAAACAGTGGAGAGACGTAAAACCAAACGGCGGTCGGTGAGATTTTACGTGACCATAGCGGTACTACTGGCAGTGATCACCGCGGCAATCTACTTCACCACATTCTTTCTCGTAGTGAGAAACTCCTACGAGTTCAAAGCTGACAAGGTCGATTATCTGTTCTACGACGAGTCGAGTGGCAAGTATTATTTGGTGCGCTTCGTGAGCTCTTCGAAGTTGGGGTACATCATTGAATTCCCACCCCAGGCTTTTTACGCTCCCACCATGAGGGCATTCGATCCAGACAATTTGGAAGCTACCTTGATAGTGATAGAAGACATGTTGGGTCTTTCCAAGGATGCTTCCTTCTACGCTTCAGTGGGCGAAAAAGCAAAGAAACTTCTCGGTGAGCTCGGCGGATTCAGAAACGGTTTCGTGGAAACTCTGAACGCTCTCAGTGGAAGAGGAGTGAAGTTTTTCGACTACCTGAAGGCTCAGAAGTACGCGGAAACGTTCAAGCCGCGAACCAATCTCACCGGTCCCGCCTTTCTCAAGCTTCTCGACAGGCTCAACGCATCGGGAATGCAGAAATTCGAGATCAAGGGCTTAACAAAGCGTCCCATCGTGATAGAAGTAGATGCCAAAAAGTACGAGAGAATTTACCTCGATGAATCTTCCGTAAAGCAGGTGAAGAACATACTGAGATGAGTAGATGGTGGCATCTGCTGGGACTGGTCACGTTGCTTTTGGGTGGCCTTTTGGTAGTGCTTTTCATCGTTCCGTTCGCTGTTTTCTTCGTGAATCTGGTGTACAGACCCATCAGCTATGATCCGGTGTACGTGCTGGTGATGGGTGTGGACAATTCTCCCACAGCTGGTGGGGATCGTACCGACGTGATGATGCTGGTTGGGATAAACCAGAAAGCTGGAGACGTGGTGATCAGTAGTATTCCACGAGATCTTACGGTGGGTGAACACAAGATAAACGCCATCTACAAAACGATGGGCGTGGAAGAGACAAAAAGGGTCGTTTCACAGATCGTTGGCGTACCGGTGCACAGGTATCTGGTGGTGAATTATGAGGTCTTCAAAACACTCAGTGAAGCCATAGGTCCTGTGGAAGTTTTTATAGACACCCCAATGTACTACGAAGATGTTCACCAGGGCCTGTACATACACTTCGAACCGGGCACATACCAATTAGAGGGTAACGAACTTCTCGCTTACATCAGGTACAGGCACGATGAGAAAGGTGACATCGGTAGACTCGAACGACAGAGAGAGGTCATACTTCAACTGCTGAAAAAAGCGCAACAAACTCTCGACTATGGACGTCTGATATCTCTGGGGCTTGAGCTCCTCAAAGAGGTTAGAACGGATATCGACCTTGCTGAAATGGTCTACTTGTACTCGAAAGTGCGAAAAAATCTCCGAATAGGATATTTGAGCTTTCCGTATGCCTTCACCGAAGAAGGAGACGTGGTGATCGACAAATCGAAAATAACGGAATTCCATCAAAGGCTCAATGAATGCAGAGTGAGAGAAGAAACGCGGCAATTTCGTTTCCTGGTGGTGAACAACATTGCCAATTACCCTTATAACTTCGACTTGGTGGTGAAAAGTCAGTGGATCTCAAGGGTGCAGTGTGAAGTTGACACGGTGGGTGAAGAGCTGGACTTATCTCCCATAAAGAAGAACGAGTCAGTGCTTTTCATCACCAAACGGGGCATCGCTGCAAAGGAGCAGATCTTGCGGTGCTTGGAAAAGGCCCATCCAACCCACAGATTTCAGGTCTACGAGCCCTGGAATCTCGACGGTTTAGATCTTTACTTAAAGATGATAGACACACTGAGCAGCAATGGCTACTACGTTGAGGGCTTCGACGCACTCGTGATACTTGGAGTGAGTCAGCTTGAATAAGGTTGTTCTTCGATTAGCCATTAGGTTTGCCCTCGGCGACAGAAGACATTTCTTTCTCCCTCTTCTTGCCATTACGGTAGCAGTGATGGGAATGATCGTTGTTTTCTCGGTAATCAGAGGATTCGACAAGAGTCTTGTAGATACCATGACCGGTTTCTACCCCCACGTGATCTCGTTAACATCTGCCAAGCTGGATAACGCGGAAGGTTATCGCATGGTCTTTTACGAAACGGTTGTGCAAACACAGGCGGGATTCAAAGGAGCGTTGGTCTTCGGGATCGAAGAGAAGGCTTTAAAAACGCGTTTCAAAGATTATCTGAAGTTGGGACATTTTCCGATGCGTGGAGAGTGTTTAATCGGTGAGGAACTCGCGAAGGAGCAAAGTGTATCGCTCGGAGACACGATATCACTCTTTGAAGCCCGTACCCCTACCCAAATAAGTCAGAAGAAATTCCTCGTCTCGGGGATTGTGAGCTTCGGACTTTATCAATATGATTCAAGGAGCGTGATACTCAACATCGAAGATGCTGAGAAGTTTCAGCCTGGTTTCTTTGCATACTATCTCGATGATCCTCTGCGGGCCGATGAAGTGGCCCGTGGACTTCGGAAAGAAACGGGTACTGTTGCCAGGTCTTGGTTGGAAATGAATTCCACTTACGCAAAAGCCCTAAAGGTCGACCAAGTTTTTGCGGTAATCATCACCATCTTCATCGTGGCACTCTCAGGCTTTGGCGTTTCCAACTCCGTTCTCTACTCCGTTCTCACAAGACGAAAGCAAGTTGGCATCTTGATCTCTCTCGGCATGGAACCATCAAAGCTGAGAATGCTCTTCATTTTGATGCCACTGATTATCTCCCTTATGGGGGTAGTACTCGGCTCTGTCGCGGGCATAGTGGTTGCTCTTCTCTTGAGGTTGATAAAGATCCCGTTGCCTGAGGACGTCTTCCTCACGAATTATCTTCCAGTAGCCCTGAGAACCCAGGACGTATTGGTGGCTTCAGGCTTGGTCATGCTGATCGCCGTGGTCTTCTCCGCGCTACCTTCGTCGATAGCTGCCAAGACCGATCCTGCAGAGGTGTTGCGCAGTGAATGATGGAGAAAAATTGCTGGAGCTTGTGGACGTGAGGAAGCTCTACGA
>QNAP01000235.1 GCA_003641795.1 Thermotogae bacterium
ATGCCTTGTTTGTTAACGAAGTTGGAAGGCAGAAGCTTGTCCAACTGCTCAATGATCTTTACAATATCGCTTTTTGTAAGTTCCTAAGGTTAAAAAATTAGCAGTCCAACTGCACACGAGAGTTACCGGGATGCCTTTCAACCCCAGATGGAGGACTGCGCGATCCTTCACTGGAAGGTTCGGTTGTATACGGTGACTTAGCTCGTGGGCCACCTCATCAAACCTACTAGATGAATCAAATCAACTTCGTTGCTTTTTGTACCATGCACGCCAGATACTTCCAATGCAAAAAGGTGGTGATATAATCTTTCCGATCGAACAAGATGGAAGAATTCACGCAGAAATTGAAGAAAAAGCGAGAAGAACTGGGCCTGACTCTGAAAGAGGTGGCCTGGCAGCTTGGTGTTACTCAAGATGCAATCGCGCGTATCGAGGTGGGGGATTTCAGCGGCGTTGAACTTTACGTGAAATCCCTATTGATGCGTTACTGTGAGTTTTTAGGTGTAGATACGGCAGAAGGATTAAAGGCATATCAAAAGTGGAAGGAAGCTGCTGTTTCGGCCGAAGCTCAAGATGAAGAACAGGTGCAAAAGGAGCGACGGTACTTAGGGTTAGAAATGCACAATGTCATCGTTCTCACGATGCTTTACTCGGTTGCGGTGATTCTCGTGATCGCAAACTGGATGGTTTTGTCGAGCATGAACGAATTCAAGCGTTACACCGTTTTTTCTGTAACGAACACGGCGGCAGCCCCTGTCGTGATAGAAGTGGAAAGGGATGGGGCGTTGGTGGAGCGTCAAAAGCTCCTTGCCGGTGAAGTGATCGAGTATCGGATTGGTCCGAAGATGGCCTTTAATTTCGTGACACCGGGTGGCAATGTGGAGTTGAGTTTGGGGCGGAAGGTTTGGAAAGTGAATCTGAACCGGTTTCGAGTGGAGGTTGAAGATGGGAACGCCAAAAGTCCCTGATCTTGTGAATCTTGTAGCTTTGATCTTTGCGGCGAATCTCGATTACTGGTTCGATAGGGTTCGAAAGCGTCTTGAGAACGTTTTTGGGCCCATAGACTACATGTCTGAAGAACTCGACTTCGAGAAGTACACTCTCTATTACAATCAGGAGATGGGAGTTGGGATCAAATCAAGGCTCGTGAGTTTTGCCCAACTTGTTCACCCTTACGTTCTGGCCGACGTGAAGTTGATCACCAATAACATTGAAGACGAGTTCCGGATAGACGGGAAAAGAAAGGTGAACATAGACCCTGGCTACGTGCATCACGCTCAGTTCGTGTTGGCCACAACGAAGTACTGGGCCAACAGAGTGTATCTCAGAAAGGGCATATACGCAGACGTAACATTGACATACGTGAGGGGAAAGTTCGTTCCCGGACCTTTCACGTATCCAAATTACAGAGACAGTAGTTACATCGATGAAATCGAGAAAATCCGGGAGATATATCTGAAAAAACGAAAAGAACTGAGGTAGAAGGGAAGCAGTGAGAGATGAAGATCTACGTTCACACACTGGGCTGTCCCAAAAACGAGGCGGACATGGAAGTTTTCAAAGCTCTAGCGGTTCGGAAAGGTCACACGGTGGTGGAGTCGATGAACACTGGAGATCGTGACACGCTGGTGGTAGTCGACACGTGTGGCTTTATTGAAGATGCCAAAGTCGAATCTATAGAGACCATACTGGCCTTTTCACAAAAGCATCGTGTGATCGCGGTGGGTTGCTTGGTGCAGCGCTATTTTCAAGAGCTCAGAAAGGAATTGCCAGAGCTCGAGGGTCTCATCGGCGTTGTGTCTCCACAAACCTTGCTGGACCTTTTGGAAAAAGGAGAGCGCTTTTACTTGCCCAAAACACCGGAAACGATTTACGAGTCATGTGAACGGATGGCTTCTCCGCATCCTTTTGCGTATGTAAAGATATCTGATGGGTGTGACAGAAGTTGCAGTTTCTGCGCGATACCTTCTTTTAAAGGAAAGCACAGGAGTCGTCCCATGGAAGTCATCCGTCGGGAAGTGGAAAAGCTACTTTCTGCTGGTGTGAAGGAGATAATTCTTGTGGCACAAGATACCACTGCATATGGCACTGACCTTTATGGGAAGCAAACGCTTCCAGATTTGCTCTCCATGTTGGAGAAAATTCCTGGCCGTTTCTGGATACGGGTAATGTATCTCCATCCAGACCATGTGAACGATGCCATCATCGATACCATCGCCAACGGCGAAAAAACTGTGCCGTACTTCGATATACCCGTTCAACACGGAAGCGATCGCATCCTCAAACTCATGGGGCGAATGAAAAGCCGCTCGGAACTGTTGGAGCTCTTCCAACGCATACGAAAGGCGAACTCCAATGCAGTCTTGAGGAGCACTATTTTGGTGGGGCATCCTGGAGAGAGCGAGCGCGATTTTGAGGAACTCAAGGAGTTTCTACACCTAACGTGCTTTGACAGACTCGGCGCTTTCGCTTACTCAGATGAAGAGGGAACGCTTGCCTATGCCATGGATCACAAGGTGGATAAAGAGACGATTCAAAGACGTCTCAATGAAATAATGGAGTTACAAGCCGAGATAGCTTTTGAGAAGAGTGCGAAACTAGTTGGTAAGAACTTTACCGTTCTTTTAGAAGAAGAGCGAGATCATTACTTCGTGGCTCGCAGTTACATGGACGCTCCAGAGGTTGATACCGAAGTTCTTGTACGTGTGAACGGCTCAACGCGAAAGCTGCGTCCCGGTGACTTCTACGAAGTTAAAATTGTGGAGTCTACAGGGTACGATCTGGAGGCGATCCCACTGTGATCACTACGGCGACGTGGATAACCATTGTCAGGATTTTGCTCACCGTGCCGGTGGTGATCAGTCTTGAAACCGGTCACTATCTTTGGGGTTTGGTATTGGTGATCGTGGCGGCACTGACGGATTTTCTCGATGGATGGATAGCTAGGAAGTTTAATCAGGTCAGCGATCTTGGGAAGTTTTTGGATCAGATAGCGGATAAGATATTGATCAATGCTGTTTTCATCGAGATGACGGTGGCAGGCTTCTTGTGGCCGTGGCTTGTGGTGGTCATTGTAGGAAGAGACACTCTTGTGAGCGGGTTGCGGATGTTCGCTGCTTCTCAGCAGAAGGTGATCCCGGCGAACATTTGGGGAAAAGCCAAGACCGTTGCGCAATTTGTCATGGTGTTGCTGGGATTGATGTTGGGGCCGGCGGCGCCGGTGATGATTCCACTACAAGTGCTGGTTCTATTTCTCACAAC
>QNAP01000236.1 GCA_003641795.1 Thermotogae bacterium
AGCTGGACAGCTATAAGAGCTATTGTTGTAGCAGAATTCAATAGGATAGTCAGTATAATTCTCAATGATGATAGCATGCTTATAGCTAACTGATTTAAATACCTCACTGCCAGCTCCTTGCTCGAGATATATGACGTTATTAGCTGACATATCCACAGTTACATACTTATCGTCTATTTTATAGTAGAGCCAATCAAATACTCCTACTATGTATCTAACCAAGTAATCTTCCCATTCAGCTTCATATAGCTCAAACTCGAATAGCTTTGGCAGTGTTCCATAGCTACCAAATGCTTCATATAAGTCTATTGTGTACTCATGGGTAAAGGTTACTTGGAATGGAAGGTAGTAAGTATAAATAGCGTCTTCCCAGTCTCCACTTGGTGGCGTATAGCTATTGTCAACCCTTATTGGTAACATCCTTCTGCTAACCTCTTTAGGATATTGCTTTAGCTTCTCCAAGTAGCCAGCTAAATCAAAGCTAAATTGATCGTAGGGTATAACAGTTTCACCATTACGCTCTATAGTATCACCACTATAAGCTATGTTGATAGTTTTCATGCCAAACTCAGTAGCTGGATTGCTATAGCTTAGCTCGGCTAAGTAGCTATCAAGCTGGCTATGGCTTACAGCTGTAATAGCGTTTAGCACATCGCTAATAATGCTATTAAGCTTAGCTCTAACTTGGCTATAAATAGCTTTAGCTCTTGCTGGCTTATTTACATGCATAGCTTTTAGTATGCTATTCCTTAAATCTACAGCTTTCTGCTTAACCTCATCGTAGGTTACCATATAAGCTATATTAGCGTTAACGAATATATATGTTTACTCCGTCTTAAGCCTACGCAAAGTTAGCTTACACAAGTATATTCTCGCTATGAATCCAGCATTAGTTAAATCGCATTCAGTTGCTCTATCACCGCTACGAGGATTAGCCGTATATAGGTATTCACTGTTATAGTATATGTCGACTGTATACCTATGCTGACCATGCCATATCTCAACAACATAGCTATATTCAGTCTCGTAAACCTTTAGTATAACGTCTTCGTAATCGTAATCTGGATTAGGTTGACCTTTCATGTCTTCAAAGCCTATCCAGTACCAATTATCGCATTTAACCGTCTTAACCCAATCGCTTTCATAACCGTAAACCCAAGTATCCGTATCTCTAACGTAAATAGCGAATCTATCTCTGATTTTACCAATATCGTGATCTAATCCTACAACACTTGTATCATCGCTAACGCTTAAACTATCGCTAAAGTTACAGCGTTTAATAGCTTCTGTAACGCTATCGCTAATAGCTAAGCTATCTTCGAAGCTATAACTCTTAGTAGCTTCAATAACGCTATCGCTTATGTGTAGCTCATCAGTAAAGCTATAACGCTTAACAGCTTCTTTAACGTCATCGCTTATAGTTAAGCTATCTTCAATGTCAGCTTTAGCTTTAGCCTCTTTGACCTCATCGCTAATAGTTAGCGTATCTTCAAAACTATAGCTCTTAATCGGTTCTGTAAGCTGTTCAACATCACCGCTTAGTATTAATACGTCTTCAAAGCTATACGGTTTAGTTTCCTCGCTATATTGTTGTACATCACCGCTAAGCATTAAGCTATCTTCGAAATACTGTCTTTTGCTAACGTCTTCTAATTTATCGCTAATAGCTAAGCTATCCTCAAAGCTATAACGCTTAATAGCTTCTCTAACGTCAGATTGAATGCTTAAGCTATCTTCAAAGCTATAACTGCTTAAAGCGTTAATTACATCATCGCTAATACGTAATTCATCCGTAAAACCATACTCTTTAGTCGGAATATATACATCGCTACTAATCGTTAACGTATCTTCTAAACCGCTTACTTTCGTTTCAGCTGTAACATCTGAAGCTGTAAATAATATATCGACAATACGCTTAGTTATCTTAGCTAATTTACGCTTAACTATACGAGCTTTCTTCTTAAGTAGAAAAAATATAAACCAATCCATGATTAGTAGCTTAGCCTTTTATCCATAATCGCCAGTTAATTTCGATGTATTCAAGCTTATTCTTTGTTATATCAACCGAAGCTTCACAGTAAGCTCTGTTATAAGTGTACATAGCTGCTAAGTTAGCGTGTCCTAATACTAAGTGATTTACCGTGTACTCATCGCTTGAATAATCGTAAACTGTAACGTCTACCCATGCGTCCGTTAAATCTCCGCCAGAGCTTACGTTAAAGTTACCCATATCTTTCGTGATGTATTTTTCCCAAGCTTGCTCTGTATTACGCAACCATATAATGTTAATCTCTGCTACATCTGAGTAGTCATGGATTGCTCTGCCAACACTATCGCATAAGCCATAATCTATCGATTTGTTCTTTTTGTTTAGCCGTAATACTGACTCAATAAGCACTTTCTTAACTCTGCCCTTTTTAACCACTCTAACCGTCATAGCTAACACCTCACAAGCATGTAACCATTGACTCCTCATACGTACATACATCAACATCATACGGTAAGTATATCTCCCATCTTAGCGGTAATCTCTTATTAGCTTCCTTCGTGAAGCTTTTACTGCTTTTGAACGCCACATATTCCGTGCTGTCTTTAGTGAATAGCAATTCTTGGTTATCCGTAGTGTACGAATCGCTACTATCATCGACAAATAAGAACGCTACTACTACCCTATTGTTAGCGCTATCTTTGTAAACCGTTTTAGCTGTTAAGCTTAGCTCTTTGATTATATCAGTACCGCTAAGCAATCTTAGCTTTGGATCAGTATCGAGTATAGTAGTAGTTTCTCCAGCTAATGCTTGAGCTATCTTAAGCTTTAGCTCATAAGTAGGAGTAGCTCCAAGCTTGATTACCGTTACAGATGGCTCTGGATCGGTGTATTTGCGAACTCTTATCCAATCTATCCAATATTCACCGCTACTCCATACTGCTAAGCCTAAATAACTCAGTTGGTTAAATGTGCTATCTTCAGCCGTTAAAATCTCCGAATAATCGTTAAGCATTTTCAAAGACGGTGATAAAAACACCATGCTTAATATATGTGTTTCTCCATTGTGTAGTAATCCTTCTGCCGTTGATGCTAAAATTGTTTGTGTTCCGTCTACCCATTTTCTTAAACGCTGTCTATCAGATCCACTTGGCCATCCGTTCCAGTTTGCATCGTAACCATTTGTTTCTTGTCCTTTATCATCATAATTCCCATCCGATAAAACTATCGAGAAACATTCAGAATCACTTACTACGTGAACCTTAGCGTCTAC
>QNAP01000237.1 GCA_003641795.1 Thermotogae bacterium
CATCAAGCATTGCAATGGAGAACGCCTGCGGAGTATCTTAGAGACTGCCATCCGGAGATCGCCCCGGACCTCCAACTGTCTCATATGTAGTGGACGAGTACAATATGTTGACAGGAGCTAACTCTTCAGTTATTATGATCGCAACACCTTATATCTCCTCAGTCCACCTGGGAACCAGCGTTTCGGGCTGCAAATCAAGTGGCAGAGCTGAAGTTTACAATCAAGTTCATCACGCCTCTCCTTATCCATGGGGTTATCCATGGGACGGAGCCCCCGGCGGCGGACCATCTTGGATTGGCCAAGGCATTGAGAGGGTGCTGGCGCTTCTGGTTTCGAGCCGCAGTGGGAAATATGGTCTCCGATGATGAGCTGCGGAGATTGGAGAGCAGCGTTTTCGGCTCGGCAGAAGAGGAGACTGGGGGAGCAAAGTTCAGGATGCGGGTGGAGCCGGTGGGGGATCTGGGCGATCCGGCGGTGATTGACCTCGGACTATCACGGCCGGCCACTACGAAGGGGTACAGGGAGGGGTGCGAGTTCCAGGTAAGCGTGCTCCCCCGCGGAAGAATGACCAACGACGAGCGGCGAGCGCTAAGTGCAGCGATCTCGCTTTGGGGCCACCTGGGAGCGGTAGGCCAGAGAGCAAGAAGGGGTTTTGGCTCGCCGGTAATCCTCAGTGGAAAGACTTCATTCAACTCACCGCGGGGTCTGGAGCACTATCTCCGGACCGTGATTGAGCAAACTGAGAAGATGCTGCAAGAGTTCTTGAAAGCGAAAGGGGTCTCCACCGCGACCGGCCGAGCTCCCGGCAGTTCAGCGTGCTTCACGCTAGGGGGCCTAGGCCAGGTTGCCGTAGGTCCAGCGAGTAGAGGAACCGACATCGATGCCGTCCTGAAGCAGGTTCATGGCACAAATCAATGCCTAAAAGGGTGCAGGGACAGTTGTAGCGGACTTGGCCACGCTGTGGCAGGAAGGCTGGCTTCGCCTGTGTTCCTAAGATTACATAAGCTGGACGACGGTTATTGTCCTGTCGTCACTTGGTCTCGCTCAGATGGCGGCCACAGCGACTGCGCCAGACAATGGCTGCTCAAGCTGGGTTTTGGCAGCTACCTGTCAGGTGATCCCATATGAGTCAGGAGTACCTCGCGCTTGTTTCCGTGGGCCCGGTGCAGGAGTTCATCTCCGAGGCCCGAAAGGTAAGAGACCTGTGGATAGGGAGTCAACTCCTGTCCCTGATGACCCGTAAAGCCTTGGAATACCTCTCCCCTCACGGCGACGGGATCATCGTTCCAGTCCGTGTTCGCTCTCACAGCGAATATGCGTGCGTACCCAACAGGTTTATTGCCAGGACAAACCTGGAGCAACTCCAGAACCTTGCTGGCAAAGGCAGCAGTCCGATTCCCGAACCCTGGCGACAGATTTGCGATAAGGCGAGAGAGAGATCGGGGGTTGAGCTGGATTCCGATTCCCTGCGTCTCTGGGACTTTCAACTGCATGATCTGTGGCAACTCATGTGGGTGGCTATCCCTGTGTCGGACACGGATCTTCAGAGTGACTACAGTGCGAAGGTGCAGCAGCTTCAACAAGCGCTAGAGTCCAGGAAGGCGACGCGCACGTTTGACGCCTGGGTGGGGAGTCATGCTTTCAAGTGCAGCCAGTGCGGCAAGAGGGAAGCCATGGGTCCTGCGAAACGGTCCGAGAACAGGAAGTTCTGGAGAGAGGTTGCTCGGAACCCAGCGGGCCAAGTCAGAGATGGAGACAGCCTGTGTGCAGTATGCCTGGTCAAGCGCTTTGTGGCCGCCGAGGCGCTCGGATTGGACGAGCCCAAGTTTGCTTCCACCGCCGATGTTGCCGTCCAGTCCTTCAAGGAAGCGCTGAAAGCGCGCCCCGATGCAGGCGAGGTAAAGCGTCTACAGGCCGCCATCAATGGACTTCTTCCACTCCTTGGAAGAAAGGGCATTGGGGAAAACAATATTGATGCCATTCCTGGGGTGCTCCTGTTTGCTGAGGAATTGCGGCCACAAAGTCTGGTCAAGGAGTTCTTTCCATGGCTGCAGAGAAACGGACCCGGATTTGAGAACAAGGCACGCGAACTCAAGGAGCAGGCCCAGAACGTGCAGAAGTGCTTGGGCGACATACGAGAAACCCTTGGCATCGAGCCTAGCAAGTACTACGTCCTCTTCCAGATGGACGGCGACCATATGGGCGAGTACATGTCACACGTGGAAAATGTCACTGAACAGCGGGACAAGAGCAAGCTACTGGGAGAGCTAGCAACGGAGATACCCGACGAGTTGAGCGGCCGCGGGTGGAGGACAGTCTACTCAGGCGGTGACGACGTACTGGCCATGGGCCCGTTGGAGGACGCGCTTGCTGTGGCCCTGACAGCGGCCCGCCGGTTCAGGCAGAAGCTGCCGGGCAGGACTGCCAGTGCCGGGATGGTCATAACCCACTACCACAATCCTCTGAGAAAGGCCCTTCAGATGCTGAGGGAGAACGTAGAGGACGCGAAGGAGGTCTATGGGCGGGACGCCCTGGTCACAACGGTCTGGCTCGCATCCGGAACGGCCTACACATGCGGGCACAAGTGGGACATGGTTGAGCAGAGCATGCTGCCAGCGCTCTCCTGGATGAAGAGAGGCCTGAGCCCAGCTTTTGTGCATGACGTCCTGGAAGAACTGGATGCTTTCTACCACGAGGACGGGACGCAGTTCGAGACTCAGATGTTCCTGGACTATGCGGGAAGACTGTTCAAGAGGCATTTGCCGCCCGGCGAGAACGCCGACACAGAGGGCGAGAGATTCCTTCAGAAGCTGGCCACCGTGGCATATCCCGATAACGTGCGTGCTCTGGCCAGATCGGGCGAAGATGTGATGCAGGTATTCGCCGATAGCTTGCGGGTCATCCCGTTCATGCACCGAGAGCGAGTGGAAAAGGGCGCGGGCAAGCGAACAGGCGGGGAGTAGCAATGCTTGTGTATTTGGAGCCGGTTGATACCCTGTTCTTCCGCGATGGAGCGCCCTTCGATGCTGGTACCGATTCCTTTGCTGAGTCCACACTGCCGTCGCCGCTAGCCGTCTACGGTGCCATTGGGAGCTACATTCTGCGCGAGACTGGCTGGGACCTAGAGCGGTTCCGCAGCGGCGGTATTCACCCCGTTCTGGGCCAATATAATCGGGAGCTCCGCAACGCTGGAGTCAGGATCA
>QNAP01000238.1 GCA_003641795.1 Thermotogae bacterium
CGTGAGGGATTCTGTTAAGCGATTCATGTGAAGAGGCAGAGGTTTTCACATTGCAGAAAGCGAAGCACAACATGCTTTCTGCAATGTGAAAGAAAAAGGTAGTCTGGAAGTATCTTCATATCCGTTTGTGGTAGATGCAATTCGCACGCTTGACAAACTACTGTCGTTTGTAGTACAATCCACCAAAACCGGGAAAAGCATGAGGAGGTTTTCAAGTGGTTCAGAAAAGCATCACTTCCATTAGCCTGTCTATTGGGTACTTTTGGTTTTATTACACGAGCACCTGTCCGTGAGCGATGAGCTCCGGGCAGGTGTTTTGTTATCTGCCCGGAGCGTCGAAGGATAAAAGGGTCTCCGGGCAACCGGAGACCCTTTTCTTTTAGGAGGTGGTGTTGTATTGTTTTCCAAAATCAGATTGTTGGCGAAAGGAAAGTTCAAAAACAGGCGAAGGGAGGTGCGAACATGATCATCGTCTTGAGACCGGGAAGCACGGACGATGATATAGGAAGGATAAAGAACGTTCTCAAAGATCTCGACCTGCAGTTTCACATTTCAAAGGGGAAACACCGCACCATCATAGGGCTTGTAGGAGACGAAGAGTACGTCCCGGTGGAGCGGGTTAATTCTCTGGAATGTGTTGAAAACATTATCCGAGTTATGAAACCCTATAAACTGGTGGCACGGGAATTCAATCCCGAAGATTCGGTCGTATACGTGGGTGGTGTACCGGTAGGGGATGGTTACTTCACCGTAATGGCGGGGCCCTGCGCTGTAGAAGATAGGGAAATGATCATGGAAACAGCGGCATTTCTTTCATCGCTGGGTGTCAAGGTTCTTCGCGGTGGTGCATTCAAGCCAAGGACTTCTCCCTATTCCTTCCAAGGGTTAGGAGTCAAGGGTTTGGAGTATCTGAGAGAGGCCGGCGATGAGTACGAAATGAAGATAGTGACTGAGGTGATCGGAGAGAGTGAGATCGAGCTCGTGTACAAGTATGCAGACATCTTGCAGGTAGGAACACGTAATGCTCAGAATTTCTCATTGTTGAAGAAAGTGGGAGAAAAGCCCAAGCCAGTATTGCTCAAACGTGGCTTCATGAATACTGTAGAGGAGTTATTGTTGGCAGCGGAGTACATCGCACTCAAAGGGAACATGAACATCCTGCTTTGTGAGAGGGGAATCAGAACCTTCGAGACATCCACGCGGAACACCTTGGATATCTCCGCAGTGCCGGTGATAAAGCTCCAATCGCATCTTCCTGTAATCGTCGATCCCAGCCACGCTTCTGGTCGCAGAGATATCGTGTCTTCGCTGGCAAAGGCTGCCATGGCAGCAGGGGCGAACGGGATAATTGTAGAAGTGCATCCCAAACCGGAAGCGGCGCTTTCCGATGGAAAACAGAGTCTCAACTTTCAAGAATTCGAGGCACTTTATCGCGACCTTACAGGACTCTCCCAGGTTCTCGAGGTGAAGATGACGTGAGGGTGGGAGTAGTGGGCGTTGGTGCCATAGGAGGTTCCATAGCCCTCAGACTCGTTCGAAAAGGTGTGGAAGTCCTTGCTTATGATGTGGATTCTCGTCTCCTGTCTTTACTCTTTGAAAAGACCAGAATAAAGCGCTTCAACCTCGAGCGAGATCCTGTGGATATGGTGATCCTCGCAATACCCATGCGAGTGGAAGAAAAGCTGATCCGGGAGTTGATCTTTTCTGATATTACTGTCATGGATGTGGCGAGCGTGAAAACCCCTTTCGTAAAGTTGGCAGAATCCAGGAGGATGAGATTCATAGGAGGACATCCAATGGCTGGCTCTATTTACAGAAAGGACAAGGGGTGGGACCCCAATATTTTCAAGGAAAGGCCTTTCTTTCTCTGCCAAGCCCGGCATTCAAAAGAAGAAGATAGAGAGCGTGCCGAAAGACTGGTTCACCTTCTTGGGGCACATCCCGTGTGGACGACTCCTGAAGAACACGACAAGGCTGTATCCAAAGTGAGTCACTCCACTTATTTCATATCCTTGACCGCACGAATCCTGGGAAAGGGGTTCGAGGATTTCGCAGGTCCTGGATTTTGCTCCACCACGAGGCTTTCGCATCAGAATCTCGAAATGGTGTTAGACATGGTAAGGTACAACGGCAACAATATCGTTGAAGACCTCAAAGAGGCGAAAAGGATCTTAGAAAGCATTACCCAAGCCGTTGCGAGTGACGATTTTTCTGTGTTTTTGGAAGGGGTGGAAGAGTGAAAAAGATCGCGCCAGCCCACAGAATCAGGGGGAGAATAACACCACCTCCCGACAAGTCACTTTCCCACAGGGCCTTGATCTTCTCTTCCATTGCAGGAGAACCCAGTCTGATTGAAAATCTGCTCGAAAGTGACGACACTCGAAGCACTTTTCGCATTTTGAATCAGCTGGGTGTTGGGTTCGAAGGAAACTTTCAAAGATTGAAAGTCTTCCCGCCTGAGAGTTTCGAGGAACCTTCAGAAGTTCTCAATTGCGGTAATTCCGGTACCACTGCCAGATTGATGACCGGTCTACTTTCTTCCCATTCCGGTTTCCGCGTGTTGGTTGGAGACGATTCCCTTTCCAGACGCCCTATGAGGCGTGTGGTTGAACCTTTGAGAAAGATGGGAGCCACCATTTTGGGAAGAAGAAACGGTGAGAACCTTCCTTTGGCCATTCTGGGTGGGCAGCTTCATGGACGCCATCACACGCTTTCCATAGCCAGTGCACAGGTAAAGAGTGCTCTACTTCTTGCGGGTTTGAGAGCCGAAGGGACGACCTCGATAATCGAGCCGCGCAAGAGCAGGGACCACACGGAAAGACTCTTAAAGATCATGGGGGCGCGGATCCATGTAGATGGCTTGAAGGTTGAGCTACAGCCCTCCTATTTGGGGAAACTCGAGTTCCGTGTTCCGGGTGATTTCTCTTCTGCGGCTTTTTTCTTAGCTTTAGGGGTGATCCATCCCAACGCTGAACTTACCGTAGAAAATGTCAACCTCAACCCTACCAGAACGGGGTTTTTGCAGATACTGGATCAAATGGGGGCGGAGCTCTCTGTGGAGACGTGGGAGACGGACCCGGAGCCGGTGGGGAAGATCACGGTGAGTTCGTCTTCATTGAAAGGGGTGACGGTGAGAGGAGACATGGTCGTGGCGACCATTGATGAGCTGCCTTTAGTGGCGCTCC
>QNAP01000239.1 GCA_003641795.1 Thermotogae bacterium
CATAAATAATAGTAGATCGCAATTCAAGGTCTTTTGCCAAGTAATTGCCAAAATTTTTTACCACATTATCCAATGCGCTGAGCGTTTTTTCATCCGAAAGAAAAGACTCCGCCTTCTTTTTCAACAATTCACTGTACTCGCCAGGGAGAATCATGTAACCACCTACACCTGAGATTACAGGCACCACGGTTACTCCTCCGAGGCTCTCAACGAGATCGAGATCTTGAAGCAATTCTGATGAAAATGGTCCATAAGTATAAAGCTCAAATCTATATCCACAATTGACACCGTAAACTTCTTGGAGGAGGTATACCATTTTCTGAAGCAATGTTTTTCCAAATTTCGGAATTCTTTCTTTAAACCTGTCTGCTAGTTCTACAATCAGCGCATACCTATTCCAGGGGATATTAATTCTCATAATTTTGCCTCCTTTTTTTTGTGAAGCTCCAAAACTTTCCTTCTCGCCTCTTGGCATTCGTCGTAAGGTACGTAAATTCGTCTCTGATTTACTGCTTTTAAACCTCTAACTACGCTAGACAAATGCGAAAGAGCAGTTAGTTCCTCATCTTCATCTCCTGGACGAAGCAAGACGGGGATATCTGCTGAATCGAACTTATACCATGAACTAGAGGCCGTGTCTTCAAACCCAACAAGGTCAGCAAGTGTGTTAGAAACATGTTCAAAAAATTCGAGGTCATCTTTACTCGGCACCTCTGGAGTTTCATAGACTCTCCGGTAATGCCGCCTTTCTCGAAGAAGCTCTCCATGTTCTTCACCTTCTCCATTATTAATTAACCCTAGAACTCGCCAGTCATTCCACTCAAGGTATGCCTTAACATTTTCTCGAGTTGTCGGAGGTGGAAACGCCTCCTTCTTTTCCAAATTCGTATCTTTTTGCGCTCGTGCTAGTAAAGATTTAACTGCTTCTCCAAGATGATAGTCGTATGCTCGACGTGTGTGCTGGAAGTAAACTTGGGTAAACATCATGTATCGGGCTACAATTAAGCCTTCTGCCGCATGGATCCCCCCTTCCTCTACAGCAAGCACGGGCGAGTTGGTCTCTTGATCGATTGCTACTGTCATCGTCACCAGTAAACGGGGCAAGTCATATTTCCCATATGCTACACCAACGTGATGTGAATCCCGAAGGAGATAGTCAGCACGATCAGCATCAAGTTGACCCGATACAAGAGAACGCCAAAGAAGGCTCCGACCAATAATTGACTTTCCCTCAAGGAAGTCAGCTATTTCTCTAGCTTTAATATGGTAGTTCTGGTTCATAGGATGGTTTTCAATAACATCTTTCATAAAAAATTTCACGGCAGCTGCTGAGTAATTTTCGTGTTTGTACATTATTCCACACTCATCTCTAATCATTAGTTCTTCGGTTACATGGGAAAATGGCGCATGCCCAACATCATGCAACAAAGCTGCAAGGCGCACTAGAACCCGATCTCTTTCGAGCCCTCCATCAGTAAAGGAGAGCTCGGCTTTGAGAAAATCTAAACGGCGTTTTACAACTTCATCAAACATACGTGTAGCTACATGCATCACACCAAGTGAGTGCTCGAAACGCGTGTGCATAGCTCCTGGATAGACCATATCTGTTAAACCAAGTTGTCGAATCCGGCGAAGACGCTGAAATACCCAATGATTTACGATATCCCGCTCCCATTCATTTAACTCCACAAAACCGTGGATAGGATCTCTTATCTCGTATATTTTTGGCATTTTTAATACTTCACTCCAACACAATCCTTACTTTCCCAGATTCATACCCTTTTGTGAGTTCATTAAGGTATTCCTCGAAGCGTTTCTTCAATTCTGTTGGCGTTGCCGGTGATCCGCCCTTGAGAAGGGCAGCCCGCAAATCATCAGTTTTCACCGCAACCTTAATGAGCCCGGAGAGTACTTCCTGCAGGGCTTGAATAAATTCCTGGTCCAATTCGGCGGGCAAACTACGTTTCTGTAGGAAGGCGTCTACTAGCTTTCTGGCTTGGGGTTTAAGTAGATCGAGGTTACAGCGGATAGTGGGATCCTCCAAGTTGTTCAGCAACGTCTGTGTCCAGTCTTCAATGAGCTTGTCTAGCTCCATCTCCATGTGATCGAGCACGGTTGCGGCAGGTGCAATAGGTTTCTCTATTCCAGGCCGAAAGTTACAATGAGGGCAGACTGGTGATTCGCCGAGATCCTGCTCAGTGAGTGCAAAACAGCTCTTCAGGCCTGCCAGACGGTTTTGGAAATCGGTTAGGTGCTGCCTTGGCATCAAATCGATAGTGGCAAGCTTTCGCAATTTCTCCAAACGTTCATCTCTCAGGAGACGAACTTTCCGCCTGTCCTCGTTCACACCAAGCCGGGCCCGAGTGTGCATAGCAAGATAGGTCTTCACGTATGACTGCTTTAGCTTGACCAGTTCCTGCTGAATTTGGGATTTTTGATTCATGATTGAGATTTTCTTATTGGTGATTGAAGCGATTTTATTAAGAACTCGCTCCCTTGTTTCCTTTGCCTGTTTGACCCATTCATGGTCCTCTGGCATAACAATCATTGCTTCCGATAAATACGAAGCTACAGGACCCAGGTCCCTCATCAGCTCTTGCCAAGAATTAATCTCCGAAAGGGCCCTCAATCCATCTTGGTGACGTTTCACCTGTTGGACCTCATAGCGGAAGTTCTTGAGCTTACCTGGTGTGTTGTAGGCCTGGAGGGATTCTAGGAAAGTTTTGGTCTTATTGAGGCGGTCGTTCAGGGAGATGGCTTTCTCCTCGGTGAGTAGATCACTGCCCCAGAACTTCAGGCCGTTTTGCAGACTCTGCTGGACTAGGACTAGCTTCTCAACCAACTCTGAAATAGCTTTCTGGAGCTGCCGGACGGGTTCTTCCTTGCCTAAGGTGATGAGCTGCGCCATGCCAGGCGTGAGTCCAAGGAGTTCAAAGAGCGCTTTGATGGCGGGCAAATTCCATTCCTTGGGCCGCTCAATATGCTTGAATTGAACCAATTCGTCGATGCTCGTTGCTGCCAAATCCGGCAACCCGGTAGCATCAAACTTCTTGCCGGGAATCGAAAGGACCAAGTCGCCAGAGTAGACCAACAAAGCTAGAACCACGATAACCCATTCTGGCTCCAGACGATAACCCTTGTCTGAGGCGAAGTATTCGACTCCATAGACCTCCTGGATAAGCTC
>QNAP01000240.1 GCA_003641795.1 Thermotogae bacterium
ACCTGGGGGGCAAATAACTTTGTTGTAATGTTGATGTTGTAAATTGCCAAATTTTTTTGCCTGAATTAGAATCTACTGCATATAAATGGCAATCCGCAGATCCGAAATAAATCATATTGTTATGAAAAACCACATGTGTTCCTACTAGACCATTTGTTTTGAACCTCCAGAGCTCCTTTCCATCCAGACTTAAACAATAAAGATTTCCATCCTCTGCTCCAAAATAAATTTTATTGCAAGTTATCAATGGCTTTTGACTTATTGGTCCCTTATCAACCTTGAATCTCCATAACTCAGAACCATTAGTAGCGTTAATAGCAAACATATAACCTTCTCTATCTCCATGAAAAACCACTCCATTGGCAATAGACGGACTTCCAGAACTACCATATTTTCCTATTGGGAAGCGCCATAACTCAGAGCCATCAAGACTTAAACAATAAAGATAGCCATCATAGCTTGCAAAAAACACCCTTCCGTTATAAAACGGAAGCTTGAATCTGTGCATCACCTCATTTCCTGTCTTAAATCTCCACATTTCTTTACCATTGCTTGCATTTAAACAGTAGAAATAACCATCTGTAGATCCAAAGTAAAGTTTACCTTCGTAATAGCTTGGGCATGCGTTTAGATTACTTCCTGTCTTAAATCTCCATAGCTCCTTACCGTTTGCTGTGCTTACTGCGTACACATTACCATCATTTGAACCGAAGTAAATGATATCCTTGCTGTTGTTGGTGTCATGATCCGACAGTATGGAATCTCCTGCCCTGAACTGCCATTTTATTTCCCTTTTTTCAATATCTATTGCATAAAGATATGAGTTAAAACAACCAACATAAAGTGTATGGTTAATTACCAAAGGACTTGAGTTGATTCTTTCTCCCAGTTCTATTCTCCATAACTCTTTTCCATTGGTTTCCACTGCATAAAGAAAACCATCCATTGCTCCAAAGTAAAGAATATTTCCGTGAATAATAGGGCCGTTTAAAATACTGCCTCCATATCCAAAATTAACTTGTCTTGTTTCCTTTTTTATTTTTTTTACCTTTATCCCTATAAGCTCTGTAGAAAGGTCAAACTCAATCAAGTTTCTCAAACCTCCTTGCAAATTTCCTCAGTACATCTGGCAAGGTTGTATATTCCATTTCGTCTGCAGCAAGCCTATGAGGCATGAATGGTCCATGTCTACGCATATAATCAGCAATCTCATTTGCTCTTTTTCTTGCATATTCAAAGCTGATATCTGCAAACATATCAACTGGCCCAAGTAACTTACCATTGCTAAGTTGGAAACCTAATGCCATAACCCTTGGAGGTCCATCAAATCTTGATGGGGTTGCTTGTTCAACACTAACAGGCATTAATGGTCCATTATGACTACCTCTCATCCAGCCAGCAACCAGATGGGGAAATGCAAATGGCTCAAGTACCTCGCCTACTGCTGGCAATCCTGATTGACATCTGACTATGCAGACTGGATCGTCCTTACCTACATATCTCCCAGCCATCAAGCTCAATCTTTGAGTTGATGTTACCGCAGCAGGCATATTATCTTTTTTCCTAAAAACATGTTTTATAACATATATTGCAGGTTCAGCTATCAATGCAAGTATATCATACATTTCCTCTGGCATATCAAAGTAAA
This sequence comes from Thermotogae bacterium, assembly GCA_003641795.1. Classification (GTDB taxonomy): domain Bacteria; phylum Thermotogota; class Thermotogae; order UBA12178; family UBA12178; genus UBA12178. The sequence goes on from QNAP01000240.1 coordinate 1,649, forward strand.
TCTTCTTATGCTCAACTACGTCATGAACCTCAAATCTAAAGCCTTGGTGCATTTTTGGATCTATTACCAAACCAGCTGTGTTGAACGGATCAGCAAATATTCTGAACAATGGCAAGTTCCATGCCCCTGGTTCTGTTTTATCCGCCATAAAAACTATTACTGGTTCTGATTTACGCTCTTCAAAACTGATCTCAGCTACTCCTGGTCCCATACCCTTTAGGTTTCCAGAAAATGCATCCTTCAGCAGATCCTGACCAGCTCCATAAAGTTTTAACTCTTTTGCAAGACTTGTGCATTTTTTAAAAACATCCCATGCTATGCCATGGATTTTCTCACTGTTGTTTCCAAGCTTGTGTGTCATTATAAGCTCTAGATCATCCCCACATGCAGTAACACAGAAGTCTATAAGCTCCTTACCTTTATGCTTGTTGAGTAGTTTTTTTGCAAGCTCCAATATTTTTGGATGGCTTCTTGAATGCCCAATATAGCCACCAATATCAGCTTTTATAACAGAAAGTGTTAATTCCATTTTTTCACCCCTTTAGTTTTTATTTTTATGTAATTTATAGTTATCTATACTCACTCTTTGAGCTGTACTCTGATTTGAATGCATACTCACTCTTTATCCCATATGTTTCATCCAAGCCTGTTGTTAGAATTGTTCCATACTTATCTTTCTTTTCCTCTTTTTCATAGCTTTTGCTTTCTATCTTAATCTCTGTTTCCCAAGCTTCATATGCTGGAGGTAAATAACTCTGCTGTAAGGTTGATGTTGCAAATCTCCATAAAAATTTTCCATCCAATGTTATGGAATATAGATGACAATCCCAAGAGCCAAAGTAGAGTTTATTCTTGTAAAGAAGAATAGACGTATAAACTCCCCCTTCTGTTTTAAATCTCCATAGCTCCTTGCCTTCTAAGTTTAAGCAATAAAGGTTTCCATCTCCTGCCCCAAGATAAACCTTATTATTATGAACAAGAGGACCTTTATCTATTATTTCTTTTCCTGTTTTAAATCTCCATAGCTCAGAACCGTTTTTAATGTTAATACCGTATAAGACTCCATCTCTTGAACCATAGAAAAGAGAATTACCATAAGCCGTAGGAACACTACAATTTCCATACTGTCCAGTTTTAAATCTCCATAACTCTTTGCCATTGTTTATATTTATTGCATACAAGTAGTTGTCAAATGATGCACAGAATATGATGTCCTTGTAGATTAAAAATGTGTAATCATTTTCTATTTCAGCCCCTGTTGTAAATCTCCAGAGTTCAGAACCATTCAAATCTAAGCAATAAAGATTTTTATCAAATGATGCAATAAAAAGTTTGTTTTCATGAACAATAGGAGATGAAACAACAGCGTCTCCTGTCTTAAATTTCCATATAAGTTTGCCATTATCAGCATTCAAACAATAAACAAAACTATCTCTTGAACCAAAATAAACTCTGTTATTAGAAATAAAAGGGGTTGAATTTATTTCAGCCCCAGTTTTGAAACGCCATATTTCTTTACCATTTGAAATATTTAA
>QNAP01000241.1 GCA_003641795.1 Thermotogae bacterium
CTCACCTGCCACCGGATACCGGTTGTGTCTTTCAGGTTGCCTATAGTGGCAACATAGTGTTCGAAGGCTTCAACCAGGCGCTGGTTTCCTTTGAGGATGGCCTGAAGTAAGCGTACCTGGAAGGGTGCAGCAGCTATAGAGGACGTGGACGGAAAGCGCTCGTCAATGCCCATCATCCGCCCGAAGGCAGTCACTGCAGCCAGCCGCTTGGTAGTGCACACAGCGCACAGCCTCTCGGCCCCGTCCTTCTTGAAGTGCCCGGGGAATCTGTCGGCGACTGCGCCCCAGAAGTGCCTGAGTCGTCTCTCGCGTGAGCGACTGTTCTCTTGCTCCATCTGCGGATGAAGGGCCTCCCGTTCCCCACAAAGGCTGCACTTGTATCCTACTTCTTCCAGTTGGCAAAAGTTGCGCAGGCCCTTGCGCGCGGCCAAAGCGTGGTCAGTTAGTTCGTAGAGCGCCTGATATGCGGTGCCGATATTGACGTAAGCTGGGTTGAGTTCACAGAACTTGTCCAGAACAGTTCCGAAGTCCTGCTGCAAAGGATGGCCAGGCGTTGAAGGTTGCTGTTCCCTAGGCAGCAGCTCGGCATGGTAAGTGCTTATTGCTTTGGCACTCTTGTCAGACTCGGGATCCGGGCTGTCGCTTGAAGGCAACCAGGGAAAAGCAACCCAGTAGGTCTCGAAGACGTCCCGTGCTTGGCGCTTCCATATTCTGTTCCACTCGCTGTCACCTGAGATCGCCACCTGTTGCTCCACCTCGCTTTTCACTCCACGCCATATGTCCTGCCACGACTCTACCATCTCCTGCCTTGCCTGGTTAGCAAGCTGAGCCGCTCGCTCCTCTGGGACAAGAGCGAGAAATCTGTTGGGGAAGCTGGCAACGGACAGTTGTCTCGACTCAGGCTTGATGTTCAGGCCGTTGCTTTCTGATAGCCACTGGTCTACCAAGGGCTGAGAATAGAGGCTCGGGTAGACAACCGCGTCCGGCCCGAGTTCCTCCATCACCACTCTAGCGGCGCGCCACATCAAAGAGGAGAGAAGGTAGCTTCCCATCCACAGGTCCTGGGTGCGCCGGGCAGTTGAGATGAAGCTCTGCACCGGCCCGACGGTGAAAAGGAGGAAGGCGGGTCTTGGCAGAGCGGAGGCTATGGCGGCAGTCATGGAGAGATGGTCCCAGATCGAGTGGTCAGGCATGCGCGTATCGGCTGGAAGCAGATGCCACAAGTGGCCCAGCCTGGCCTGTTCATTGATTGGTGCAGTGGCGGCTAGCATTTGCGGCAATAGCCGCCACAATGCGAAATACAGTGTTCTGCTCTCCTGGCTGTAGGAGGATCTCAGATCATCGACAATTTGGTTAACCGCTTGCCTTGCCTCCTTCAGAATCGCATCATCATTCTCGAAGTTCCAAGCTTCCAATGGACCGCTTTCGTCTGCAAGGTTATACTCCGTTCCCGACAGCGGGTTTATCAGCACAGGCCTGTCGCTGAATCGCACCTTCACTGACCCGAATTCCTTCGCCCTTTCGCGAGACGGGACCAGCACTATGCGGTCGCAGGCAGCAGCAATGTGGTCTGCCTTTCGCACGATGTCCGGTGTGGGCGCTTCGCCTATGAGCGTTGCCACCAGGTTCCTCGCCCTGGATTCATGGCCTTCATCCCTCATCAGCATAATCGCCTTCTCCGGCGGGTCGTGGAGAAAGGCGTGTACCTTAAGTTGCCAGAAGTCGCTGCTCATGGCAATCTGACCTTCCATTCATCCGATAGGCCGAGATGGCTGATGAACTCCGAGATTGCTGTGTGAGCCGGCTGGCCCACGAAAGCACTTGTATCACCAGCACGTGCCTCGATACTCTCTCCCTGCTCCAAGAACCGTGCCTTGAGGTAAGTCAGGACTACGGCAAATCTGGAGCTTGCCAGCCGTGTTACGTGGATGAGGAGCGGTGATGCACGTCTGTCGTGTCGTTCGCCACTGAAACTGGCTTTCCATGGCCACCGCTTCTCTTTCGCTCTGCTTGAGAAGTAATAGTTGTGTGGCAGTCCAAAAGCGGCCCGTAGCGGTGGGTCATGGATGATACCAGTGTCCAAGAAGCGCCTGACCTTGTCGTAGTCACTCTCGCCATGACTGGTGGCGGAGCTTCTGGGGCCACGCAAACGGTAGTCCTGCATCCTACCACCTATTGCTTTTAGAGCCTCCTGCCAACTAGGGAAGTCTTGGTGGTACACATAGATGCCGCTCGTGCCCGTGATGGCTGAGAAGCAGGGCAGGGGCCTTTGTGACGGATGTTGGTCCTGGAAAACGGCGCGTAGTCCTTGCTCCAGCCTTGCCTTTAGGGCGGCCGGAGTGTCAGCTGTAGTGACGGCAAGAAATGCTTCATTCTGTGGTTCCACCCTGATGACCTGCAAGCTGCCAAAGCCGCGCCGTGAACGCGACCCCAGTCCACCCAGATTGCACAGCAGCCACAGCGAACGCAGAAAGTCCAACCGCAAGCTCCTGTCGTCGCTCACCTCAGCAGTCAGAGTAAACTCTGTCTGCGGCTCATAGCAAGGGCGCGTTGCCTTGAAGGACTTCGTATCCTTCTCATAAGCGAGCGCACCATAGCCCAGGTAACCCAGTTCTTGGCCAAGATTGGCAAGGTTCTGTTGGGATCCTGTGAGGTTGCCAACACGGAGGACGACAGCGGATTTGTGGTTGGTTGATCCGAACAGACGCGACTCCTTGTCCTCTGTTGCGCTTGATCGCTCTTTCAGCAAGTCCTCGCCCATCATGGCACGGAACCAGAACCGTAAGGCGCCCTTAATGGAGGGGGCACGGAGTTCCGCTTGGCTCTGTTTGGCGCCGCCAAGAAAAAGCGGTGTCACAGCTTCGATAGCAAACCGGTACGAGGCCATTTCAGACTCCTTTCAGGGCGAAGTTCGACAGCCGGGTGAGAAAGACCCATACCTGCGGGTGCTGGCCCTCTATGCGTAGCCCAGAGCCAAAATCACCCCGCATGAGTGCCTTGCCTATGTCATGCAGCAAAGCCGCCAGCACAACGGTCTGGTACTCTTTGCGTTCGGCGTCCGCCATTTACGACTCCTTACGAGCGGTCGGGTAGGGAGATGCCTGGTATGCCCGAGACGACGGCAGCCCGGCAGGGGAGTATCCGGCGCATACACTTTATCCCCTCAGCTCGGCGATTCAGTAC
>QNAP01000242.1 GCA_003641795.1 Thermotogae bacterium
GTCCTACATTTGAAGACGTGATGAAAAACTTAGAAGATATGAAGATCCAATTGAAGGAACTTGCAGAGCTCAAGAAAAGGGTCGCTACAGCCGAGGGCCGTGTTTCGAAGCTCGAAACTGAGTTACGGGAGTTGGGAGAGGAAATCGACACGAAGCGAAGAACCGTTGCTGCCGAGGTAGAAGAGCGAGCAATGCACATTTTAGAAAGGCTCGGTATGGGCAACGTTGATATGAAATTCAAATTCACGCCTCTTGAGGTCTTCAGTTTTGACGGCGTGAGTCGCGTGAAGCTCCTCGTACGCACACTTTCACGAGCAGAATTCGAGCCTTTCGATGTTGTTGCCTCCGGTGGTGAACGTTCGCGCATCTACCTTGCTCTGCACTTGGCCAAGCCTTCAACAGCGTTGCGGAGCCGCAAGGTACTGGTCTTCGATGAACTGGAATCCGGACTCGGGCAGCGGTATGCGGACAAGCTCGCCGACTTGTTGAAAGAGGCCGCCGTGCAAAATCAACTTCTCGTTGTGACGCATCTTCCACAAGTGGCCGTGGCGGCCAACGCACATTTTTTGGTAGAGCGCGTGAAAGATATGGCGACGATCCGACGAATTGATGGAAACGTACGTCGTATGGAAATCGAAGCCATGTTTGGAAAGATGGATTTGAAGGAGATGTGAGTGTGGACAGAAAGGAACTGATCGAGCGAATCGTAAACGAGTTGGGAGAGAAAGCCGTTCCGAAACTGGTGGAACTTTTGAAAACGGAGGAGGAGCCGGAAACCTGGGAATTGATAGCGGAGGCGCTGATCGCAATAGGACCGGTTGGGCAGGATGCACTGTATGAAGAGTTTGTGAACTCCATATCACCCACGCCCGTGAAAAACGATCCTTATCCGCTGTCGCTGGCGAACGCCTTGGCCGAATCTGGAGACGATAGACTCAAGAAGCATCTGCCAGAACTGATGAAGTATTATGACGAGTTGGGACAGCTCTTCATCTATGACATCATGGTGGAGCTTGGAGAATACGACGAGTCGTTGACAGACGTGGTCGGATATCATTTGCTGGACAGTTCCAGTCAAACAGAGAATGTGGAGCTCGCGGTGGTGATTCTCTCAAAAATAGCAAATGAGAAGGCATTGGATTATCTGATTAGAGCGTATTCAGAGTTTTCCAAGCAGGAAAATCGGTCCGTTGTTGCTCTGATTTTGGAGGGTATTTACCGTGCCGTCGTGAGCAACCCGCAGCTTGAGGAGAAGTTACGTACCTACGAAGACGTCGAGGAAATTTTGGAAAAGCTTCGAGCATTGCTGGAGGAGAAAGAATGATGTTGGTAGCTGTTGTTGGTGGTTCAGGCGCTGGAAAAACTTCTGTTGCTAACGCAATAGCCGAACGATTTGTTGATAAATGCGGCATTCTCAGCCTCGACGACTATTACAAGGACCTACCCGAAGGTGTCGACCCGCGTGAGATAAACTTTGACTCCCCTCAGGCTTTCGATTTTGATCTATTCAAGGAACATATTCTTCTTCTCAAGAATGGAAAAAGCGTCATGGTACCGTCTTACAACATGGTCACCTTCAGACGCGAATCTTCCAAAGAGAAGGCTTTTCATCCTCGACGTTTAGTGGTAGTGGAAGGCATACTGGTGCTGCATCGAGAGGATCTGCGTGATCTTTTCGATTTGAGCATATACATCGATGCTCCGGCAGACGAACGACTCATACGACGTATCGAGCGAGACATCCGTGAGAGGGGTAGATCCTTAGAAAGTATTCTCAACCAGTACCGGAAGTACGTTATGCCCGCTTTCAGAGCTTTCGTAGAGCCGCAGAAGTATTACTGTGATATCGTACTCCCATGGGGTGTTGAGAACCGCGCGGGTCTCCAGATGATTCTCAATGCCATTGAAAATATGCTAAGAAACGAGAAAAACAGTGGAAAGGAGTAGCTGAAATGTTCGAAATCCGCTTCTTCACTCTGAGTCAACCTGGTAACCGAATTCTGGGATTGGTGGAGCTGCCCGATTTGAACAACAAACATCCCGTGGTGGTGATGCTTCATGGTTTCACGGGCGATCACATAACCTCGGCCTTCAAGTTCCCAAGACTCTCCAGAAGGCTTGTGAAGAGAGGGATTGCCACCATCAGATTCGATTTTCGAGGCAGTGGAGATAGCGAGGGACGGTTCGAAGATATGACACCTCTGACCGAACTGAGGGATGCACGAGAGGTTCTGGAATATGTGAGAAGCCAACCTTTCTACAATGGAAGTATGGGGTTGGTGGGGTACAGCTTGGGAGGTATGATAGCGTCACTTCTGGCTCCATCAGAACGGGATGTGAAATCGGTATGTTTGTGGAGTCCCGCAGTTCTCAACCTTGAACTCTTTGAGGAACTTTCCAAGGACCTCGAAAGTCGTTTGGATGAAGACGGTTTTCTCGATATTGGAGGACTCAGAATTTCGAGAAGGTTCAAGGACGATGCCCTCTCGATAGACGCGTCGGCGGAGCTCGCAAAATTTTCGGGGGATGTACTCATCGTCCACGGCACCGAAGACGAGACAGTACCCTTCGGGCCAGTTTCAAAATACGCTAAGAATCATAAATTCCAACTTCATGCTATAGAAGGTGGAGATCACAGATTCACAAAATACCAGTGGGTGGAGGAGCTGATAGAAGTTTCGGCAACGTTCTTTGAAAGATCTTTGCTCCGTGCTCAGCGAGATCCACTGGCGCCAAGATGAGTTTTACATTCAGGGTGTCTCAAAGTTGGTAACAACCAACGATATCAGCGAGCTTTCTGAGTGGGCGGAGGATTCCCCACGCTCATATAGCTCGCACTCGCTTTTTCCCTCGTTCGCATCCACAAAACGACCTACACGAAGATTTAGCTTCCTGCTTCAGCTTCGCTCTTATCCGCATCCGTGCGGCTTCGAAGTCGTTTTGTACGGATGCTCACTCGGCGCTCGTAAGGCTGTGTGATCGTGAGGGATTCTGTTAAGCGATTCATGTGAAGAGACGGAGGTTTTCACATTGCAGAAAGCTTGTCTTGCGTAGCGCCGAAGCGAGCACTCATACAAACGGGCACCGAGCTACACGGATGTAGCGAGCATGAAGCTGAAACAGGATGTTGAATCTTCATGGAAGTGCCCGTTTGTGAGTGTGAGCGAGGAATAAA
>QNAP01000243.1 GCA_003641795.1 Thermotogae bacterium
CGCTGTCAAGGATTTAAGCCTGAATGCCCTGTGCTGGAATCACAGGATGGTAGCTAGTCTAAGCTAATGGAACGTCCCGAAGCTATCGCTTACGTGAAGCCCACTGGCCTGTTAGGTTAGCCATGAGTACAAGCGTCGACGAGATAAGAATCATTACAATACCCAGTGCCGACACCTGTCCCCACAGGGAATCATCGGCAAAGTTCAGAATCCGTACCGCCAGTACCTCGGTTCCTGGGCGGGAAAGTACCACGGACAAGCTTAGCTCACGGAGAAACATAGTGACCATTAGGATCCAAGCGGAGACGAATCCCGGTATTAAAAGAGGAGCGATAACACGGCGTAAAGTGTACAGGAAACTCGCTCCACATACGCGTGAGGAGTCTTCTAGGTCTTTGTGGATCTGAACGAACGCACTTGTCAATGGACGGACTCCGTACGGAAGGTACGTGGCAATATAGCCTATCAGAAGCGCTGCCAGGGTAGCGTACAAAGGAGTGCGGACGAAGAACCACATAAAGCCTACGCCAATGACAAGGCCTGGGAAGGAGAAGGACAAGAAGACTGAGGTTTCTAGAATGGCACTGGTGACGCTCTTCACTCGCACCACGGTGTAGGCGATAAGCGCAGAGAGGAGAACCCCCAGGGTTGCCCCCACGATCCCAAGAAACACACTGTTTTTCAGGGCGCGAATTGAAATGGGGTCGTGAAAGACTGTCCTCCAGTTATTGAGGTTCATCATGGAGAAAGCCCTGGCACTGGGAACCATTGAGTATGGGAGAAGTGAGGTATAAAGAAGAGTAAGCACAGGAAGAACGATCATGAACAGGAGGAGAATGCCCACAATTCCTAAGATCGGGTACTTGTACTTGCCGAGACCTATCACCGCTGGCCGATAACCTTTGCCGGAGACCGTGACATACTTTTCCGTTTCGGATGTTAGTTTGCGGTACACGAAGATAAAAGTAATGGAGGTGGCCAGGACAATTACTCCAACGGCAGCAGCTTCCCCGTAGTCAGTAGCATATCCAGTGGAGATAAGACGATAGATGTGAGTGGAAAGCACGTATACACGCCCCGGCATTCCAATCATAGTAGGCACAGCAAAGGCCGCCAAGCTTCTTACAAGTACCAAGGTAAAGGAAGCGAGCAACGCGGGCTTAAGCACAGGGAGTGTAATCCTACGTAAAGTACGCCATCCGGAAGCTCCACTGATTCTAGAAGCCTCTTCGAGTGAAGGGTCGAAGGATGCCATGGCAGGAGCAATGATCAAATAGGCTATTGGTAGGTCCAGAAGCCCCTCGACAAAGATCATGCCCGGCAGCGTATAGATGTTGAATAAAGACCCATGGGTGTGAAAAAGCGTACGAATTGACAGGTTCACAATACCATTAGAAGGATTCAGGAGAAGCATCCAGCTTACAGCAAACAAAATGTGGGGCACCATCATTGGGATAACAGGGATAACATTGAACAACCCTTTGAATGGTATGTCGGTTCGAACGTTGAGATAGGCGAGGGTGAATGCAAGCAGCGAAGCGAACGCTGCAGACCCCAGAACGAAGATAAGAGTATTGAGAAGAATCCTCGGCAATGCAGGATTGGAATAGGCTTTTATGTACTTCTCAAGAGTAAAGGCCCCGGTTGCGGTGAGGCCTTTTGAGAAGCTTCCTATCAAAAGCATTATGATAGGGGTTGCTGTAAGAGCTCCCACAAGGAGGGCTAGAATAACTCCGGAAATTCTTGTTCCCGGTGGAAGCACCTTCAACGCCTTTCCTTAGGGCCCATGACGATTCGACATCGGGCGGGAGCCGCGTGCAAGATTATCTCTTCTCCCTCAGCTACACTGACCGAAGGCAAAAGTCTCACTGACAGCACAGAATTACCAACGCGTATGTCTGATTCGTACCATTCGCCTGCGAACAAAACCCGTTCTACAACACCCCTAAAGACGTTGTATTTCCTCTCAGATGGGCTGTCGATAATTTCAAAAGCCTCTGGCCTTATGTATACAGTAACACATCTTCCTGGCTCCGGAGCTGCGCTTTCCTCACATATAATGGTGCCGATCGGAGATCGAACTTGGACCAGCCCATTCAGGTAACCCACAACCTTCGCCTCGAGAAAATTAGCGCCCCCGATGAAGTCCACAACGAACTTGTTTCTAGCGCTGAAGTAGAGCTCCTTTGGCTTGCCTATTTCGACTATCTGCCCGTCCTTCATCACAGCAACAACATCCGAGATGGTGAGGGCTTCGATTCGATCGTGCGTCACATATACAGCCGAGATCCCCAATTCTGACAGGAAATTACGCAGCTCCCTACGTGTCTGCTCTCTTAGCTTTGCATCAAGGTTACTGAGGGGCTCATCAAAGAGCACCACCTTCGGCTCGGCAATCAGGGCTCGCGCCAATGCTACCCTCTGTTGCTGGCCTCCACTTAGTTTAGTTGCCGATCGGTGCTCAAAACCCTCTAGTTGTACCAGAGCCAACGTTTTTTGGACACGCTGTTTGATCTCTTCTTTGGGACGTTTTTGCACTTGCAAGGGATAAGCTACGTTGTCGAAAACTGTCATGTGCGGCCAAATCGCGTACGATTGGAATACCATGCTGATACCCCTTTTGTTCGGTGGGACAAAGACTTTGCTGGCTGAAGAAAAAACTGTGGTCTCCCCGATCTGGATTTCTCCTGAGTCCGGAACCTCTAGCCCAGCTATGCACCTAAGCAAGGTAGTCTTACCACATCCACTAGGCCCGAGGAGTGTGAGAATTCGGTTGGTCGGCGTCGTTAAAGTAATACCGTTTAGAGCTTGGACCTGACCCTCTCTTAAACGGAAGCCCTTGCTTAAGTCCTTTACCTTAATTTCCACCGGTTCACCTAGATACACTTAACGTATTTACATCAATCCAATTTGGGCTACCCTTTTGTCAACAAATAATGCTAACAGACCCCCGGGTCTTGTCAAGACATCGAAGGTAAATAGGCCAGGACATGGTGACCCACCCCCGAGGCCGGACCTTTCAACGTTCGAAGCCTTCTTGAAAAAGTGCGGCATCCCTCCTATTCGTAAGCTGCCTCAAACCTTGAAGAAAGGGGGGATGCGCTCTTTTTGGCCCTTACGCTCACCAAAGCTTACCAGCTCACCCCCCAGA
>QNAP01000244.1 GCA_003641795.1 Thermotogae bacterium
CCGTTGAACAATACCGTGTTCTTCGTCCAAGCCATAGATGTAAATGGCAATGTGAAGATTGATGATAATAACGGAGATTATTACGCATGTTGAAATTTGTTTTGGGCGGAGAGTATCTGATTTTTATATGTTGCTTGCGACAAAATAAAAAAGATAGGAATTGCTACTTTTCCTATTTCCTATCTTCCTATTTTATAATCCAATGCCATTTATCGTTATCGCACATCAACCGCCGAAATTCGGCAGTCCATATCCATATTCATTGTCCTTTTGCCCTGGATGGGATTTCTTAATGCAGGACAACTGCAATGCAAAAGCTCCTGCTACGTGTGGTGTTGCTGCTGAGGTGCCGCAGAAGGCGTATGGATAGTAGGCACAGGTGGAAACACAATCCGGACCCACATAGTCAGGTTTTAGCCTTCCGTCGTTCGTCGGTCCTCGTGAACTGTAAGGCTCTAACGTTAAACAATCTCTGCAACCTACTGCACCTGCTGCTATCGATCCGAAAGCAGTCGCCTCAACACATAGACTGCTGTTCTCCACCTTTTCCAAAAGTTCGTGATACCAGGAATACAGCTCGAAATGAACCGGTTTTGTAGCATTATACTTCGTTATCACGATGTAGAAGCAATCAGTATAAGGAGCCAAGAAACCAACGCCTTCAAATGGAATATGTCCAAAGGGCCCAGCTTGTGGATTCACTGAGCCCGTCACTACACCTCCAGATGAATTTAATATATACAAATCGTAATCTTGCGCTGCGTAGCCCCATGTTTCGTTCCAGCTCAAGTGTAGCACAACTAACTCTCCTTTGTCCGCGCAAAACGTCTGACCCAGCTCACCAACAAGGAACTCATGATAACCATCGTCGTCAACATCGTTGAAAATCCCTTCCCAATGCCTCTGTGCTGAATTGCCAGCCGCGTTAACCCACAGAATTCCGTGCTTGTACCATGCATCGTCTATAATCTGACAGCTATAATCCGTACCATCAAAAAGTCCTGCGGTACTACCGGCTGAATGAGATACGATATCTACCTCCTCGGAAATCAGGTAAGGAAGAACCAACACTCCAAGTTGGTAGGTATATCCGTCATAGTTTACCAGGTATAGCTCCGCATCAGGAGCAACATCATGAACTATTTCTGCACATCCTGTGCCATGTATTTCGCCACCACCTGTTATATCTCCATCCCCTCTAAAAGACTTGACTGTTACTTTCTCTGGCAGTTCAGTACCAAGCAAGTCTTCGTATCCTTCAAATCCAAAATCCACTATTGCCACCTTTACGCCTTTGCCCGTTATGTTAAGACCATGTAGTTTCTCTATGTTAAGGCATTTTAAGCCTTCGCGTAATTGCACATCAGGAAATAACTGAGCTTTAAGAGGAGTGTCCATATAGGAAACAAAAGGCAAATCTGCTATATCCAAAATCTCTTTCGTATATATCTCAGCAACTATTCTGTTCTCCTTGACATACAAAATTTCTATGGTATAGTTCTCCAGCTCTTTGATGTTTTCCGTTTTATTTTCAGTTAGAACTTGCTCAATATTAGGTGGGGATTTTTGATGAAATCGCGTAAAAACACCATCGCAACTCAAATAAAACAGATTTACCACAACTTATTGAGCAAATACTTCAGTTAAAAATATGTTCACAATCATCGGCTTAGCAGGAGGTGCAATCCCGGGTGGCGGTATGTTCTTTGTCACTTCTGTGCTCATCTTAGGATGCTTGACCAGTTCAGGTTCGCTTACTGCTACCTCTGGAAACAACTGCGCTTTAAGAGGAGTGTCCATGTAGGAAACAAAAGGCAGCTCAACTATCTTTAGGATCTCACTCGTGTATATCTCTGCAACTATTCTGTTCCCTTTGACATACAAGATTTTTATGGTATAATTTTTCAGCTCTTCGAGGTCTTCGGTTTTAGTGGAATTCAAGTAGATGTTCACGATTACTGGTTTTGGTGGTGGTGCAATCCCTTGCTGCGGTATCATCGCAGCCACTTCGCTGCTTATCTTTGGATGTTTGTCAGCAGAAACTGAAGAGGCATCTATACTCGAGGTCTCATTCAAATCCAAAGCTTTGCTTTCTGTATCATTCAACGAATTACCTGTCATATTTACAGCGCCGACGACACTTATAACCATCAACAGGGCAACTGAAATCGAAAATACTTTCCAAATGCTTTCACTTTTCATCTTTTTTCTATCATCTCCTAATTTTTTTAGCGATAAATGTTATGTTGAGGATACATATAAGCTTTTTGATTATTTAGTTTGTCATATGTTGTGAGCAGCTATTTTCTCCGGAGGCTTAGCGAGGGTCATGGTAAAATGCGCACTTGCAATCGCCTTCCCTATCAAGTTTTGCACGAACTCGATTGCTTCTATTTCTTCCTTATCCACAAATATTGGGATTTATTTGGGATTTCTTGCTACGCTCCCATCTCTTCCGTCACCCTCAACACGTACACCATGTAATCCTTGTTTTATTTGTGCACTATGCATCCCTTTTTTTCAAAATCCTCATCAAAGGCAAATGCATTTTTATCCCAACCCAAACTTTTCCATAAGGGCAAAACTCGTGCAATCAGTGAAGCTGAACTCCTTGTCTTTATACCTGCAAAATATAAAACGCACTCGTGTCAATGAACACTATCAGTTATAGAATACCTCACATGCTTCGGAAGGCTTTTCGCTTTACGTCACCACTCTTCAAGTTCCTTTAATTTAGGGTCTATCTCATACTTAGTAAAATGATACTCTTCTCGATATTTATCTCTTTTTTCTTTTATCTTTTCTAAAAGATCGCCATCTAATTCTTTTAGCTTGTTCAATAGGTTCCCAATTTCTTTATCGAGCTCTTTAATACGGAGTGTATTTCTAAATCCCAGTAATTCGTCTTTATATTCCTCCCAGAAATCGATATGGGGTTCAAGGGTATGAGGAGTTCTCTCAGGGGTCCAGTTATTAATAATCCACCAAAAAATCCTTTCTCGCTCATTATCCCTTAATTTATAAGCGTTTTCCGGTAAATTTCTTTGTAATTGCTCAATATCCTGTGGGACAAAACAAAACCGAAAATTTTAAATAAAGCTATTTTCATTTACAATTTTATGCATGCCATACCTGAGGAGATATTAAG
>QNAP01000245.1 GCA_003641795.1 Thermotogae bacterium
CCGGAGGAACAGATGTCGCCACAACAGCAGACAAACTCTACTATGGTTCAGCGCTGAACAAGGCAAAGAGCACACTGACAAGCAACGATCTGCCGAGCATTCTGGCACAGCAGTCTCTGATAGTCTCGGGTGTTACATACAAATATGACCAGTATATCACACTGGGCAACAGTGCGATAACATTCGGGACAAGCGGCGGCGACCTGAGCGACCCGGCTGTGTATGTGGACATGGGAACATCAACATCCTCCCCTGTATACAATCTGACTGTTGTTTTCAACAGGCAGTTAAACCTTTCGAGCAGCAATGTAAGGGGGAGAACGATAACCCTGTTCGGCAACGATTACACGATCGGGAGCAATTCTGTCTCGTCCGCAACTGCGAGCAGCAAGGGGCTGGGACGGTACGGCGCTGGAGCAACGCAGACACTCAGCGAGGGAACACCTGTCACGGTAACCGTCGGGGGTACAGAGTACACGGTAGAGGCAACCTTCATCACATCCCAGAGTGCAGTGCTTCTCAAGGTCAACGGCGAGGTTGGCGGAGTAGCACTGAGCGCAGGAGACTCTGATGTGATTGGTGGTTTGTCGGTCTATGTAAAGGATGTTCTGTACTCCTCAAAGGAGAGCGTGACGAGCCAGGCTGTTGTGAACCTTGGAACACAGAAGATAAAGCTGCAGCACGGGCAGGCAGTCAAGGTTGGAGAGGCAGAGACCTCTATCGATAACACGCTTGTCAACATAGTTGGCGATGCGGGTGGCATATCAACCTTGACCATATCGGTAGCAGCGCAGGACTCCTCAGGGGACTACATAGCTTCAGGGGAGAGCTACACCGATCCTGTGTTCGGGACATTCAAGGTGGCCTTCAACGGTCTGACACCCGCTCTGGACTCCGCTGACAGGGATGTGATAACAATAGACAATTCTGGCAACACAGGAGCAACCGTGAAATTCACAGACTACAGAGGCAATGAAAAGACAGTGACATTCGCTTACACCGGAACAACTTCATCAACATGGGGACCCACGTTGAACTCATCATCAACAAGGGCTTACCATGTGGTGGAAGGGGAAGCAGTCAATGAGAACGACTATGTTCTGCTCACCCCCCAGCAGGAATCAGAGTTCAGCCACATATTTGAACTCGCCGATGTAAGCAGCGTAGGAACAAGTTCAGCGTCCATCCAGCTCAAGGACATCTTCACGGACTCCACGACAACAGTCTATCTCACTGACTCAGGCTACGGCTCAAAGACATTCTACATTGACGGTCAGACATACTATGTGAAGAACACAACAAGCTCAACGAACAGTCCCATGGCGTTCTACTGGGGCTCCGGGGCGAACGCTGGTTGAACAGGGAGTAAGACAACAGTGTTCCCGCTCATCAAGGCAAAAGGCGGAGAGTGGGTAACCCTGATGAAGACAGCAACATTAGGAGGCAGCGCGAATACACTGACAGCAGGCAGCAGCACGGTAACCTTGTTGTATGAGACGCCTACGGGCGATATCAACATAACATACTACAATGTTACCGGTGCACCTGATGAAGTGTATGTAGACGGAACAAATGTCGCCTCGAGCCTTACAAGCGGCACGCCAGGACATATAGCAACATACCCGGTCGGATACTCGCAGGTGGTCTACAATGTTACACTGACATGGACGAATAACACAAAGGTTGTAGTCAACTCGATAGCAATGAACGACTCCTACTTCAGCACACCCGGGACAAACAACCCCAACAGGCTGGGTGTCTTGGTGAAGCAGGAGAAGGACAATGCAACAACAAAGGATGTGATATTCGTCCCGACAGGAAAAGAGGCAAGCTACTACTACATTAACATAGGCACTCCGCAGTTCTCTGGTTCATACGGCTCTGGACAGCTCCAGAGCGACAGCAGCGTGACACAGTATGTGAACCAGTACGGAACATTTGTGGAGTATGACTCCGACAACAACGGCCTCGTGACAATCAAGTACCCAGACACTCAGGCCATAGCAACAGTTGCCTTTGGTTCCAATCCGACATTCTCTGTCGCTACAGGAACCGCAGGGACATACGATGCAGCGATCAAAATCACAAGCCCGGTAGCAAAGCTGGCATCAGAGATTGAGGGCGCTTATCCTGACCTGTCAACACTGGATAAGGATCTTATCCTTGTTGGCGGTCCGTGCGCTAACAGTCTCGTGGCCAAGCTTATGAATGTCTCGAACTCGGAACCTGAGTGCTATCAGTCCTTTACCTATTCCACAGGAATAATAAAGGAGTACACTGATGCATTCGGTTCAGGGCAGAAGGCACTTGTTGTGGCTGGTCTGACAGCAGACGATACCAGAAACTTGGCAGCAAAGGTAATGCAGGGAACGCTGTCATTCGAAGCGTAGACCAGAAGGCTGCAAACTCATAGAAAGGTTACAACCCTTTCCCCTTTTTCTTTTATTTTATTACCATATTACCGGCAGGAATGGTTCTGCCGCTATGAAGACTGTGCACTGAAAAATCCGGAAATGATTAGCGGTCCCCTCTTAGAACGGCCTCTGTTCCCTTCTGAGAGTCATCACAGAGGGAATGTTGCCCGTGCATGCAAGTATAAAGCTGTGGAAGGTTTCTATCTCCGCTTCCGATAGTTTCGATACATTGTCAGCCTCTATTAACGGCGCAGGCAGGCCGTAACCCGGGTGGTGGCCGGAGACAGCAAGAAGTATGGAAGCTGCTCTCTTCGCATGCTCCCTTCCCAGGCAGTCCACTCTTACAGGCCTGTCGAGCTCTGCGGTCTTCAGGTAGAAGCTGTATATGCTCTTGGAAAGCGGGCCGAAATCCTTCAGGACAGGGTGCTCCCTCGGGGATTCCGAGTACCTGAACACCCTGCTCATTTCACCTTTCGCCAGCACCCAGAAGAGCAGGTTTGTGTCCCTTGTTTTGGAGAGCAGCTGAACAGCCTCCTCCTTAAGCGGATGTCTTATTCTGGAAAGCACGGTATTTTTAATCAGGTTGCAGAACCCCACGCCCCTGGAGTCTTCCACAACCCCTGCCAGTATGGTCCTGCCTTTCATGCATTTTTTGTACAGCGTTTTGTAGTCCTGAATCATGTTTTTATACATATCGAATGCCGGTGAAGATTTGGA
>QNAP01000246.1 GCA_003641795.1 Thermotogae bacterium
CGAAGAGACCAAGACGGCCACGAGAAAGGTAACGGGGGCAACGAGTGTTTACGAAGCCACGTTTACTCTTGCTTTGGTAGATGAAGACAAGCCTATCGAGATTTCTGCGCAAGCCTACGATGCGGTGAACGATCAGTACTCCGAGCCTGCGTACGATTACATCACGATCGATGCCAATGACACGCCTGTGGGAACCGTAACGGTAGATGAAGCAACCACCGTGTTCGAAGAGGGCACGAATTTCACTGTCAAGGTTGAACTGGCAGATGCGGATGGCGATACAGCGTTTGGAACCGTTACTTACAATGGAGAAGACTATGGTCCACTTAACGATGGTGATACGGTTGAACTGACCGCAGTTTTAGGTGCAACAGAGGTAAGCTTTGTCTTCACCGATGCTTACGAACCCGATCCCAAGAGCGGCAGTGCTGCGACAGAAATCACAGTTCTCGAAGATGCGGTCAAGGGTGCCATTGAAGCAGCTACGGTGTCGGAAGTTGCCACAGCAGGTGGAACCATCGATGTAACTTGGAAGGCCACAGATGATGACCCGGTGCTTGTCAAAGTGGTTTTCGATTCTCCGGACGTAACCCTGGAAGAAGCCACAAGCAGTAGCTTGGAAGACAGCGTCACTGTCAGCGTGCCTGGAACTCTTACTGTTGACACCACAGTTACCGTCACCATCGAGCTTTATCTCGCTGAGGGCGCGCTTTTGGACAGCACCTCTGCGGCCGTAGCAGTTGTTGGAAACGATGAACCAGAAGTTTATGTGACACCAACCACCTTCGAGGCCACAGAAAACACCGTGATAAGCTTCACGGTGAAGGCTACGGACACGATCGGCGGCCTTGCGACACTGACGTTGATCAGCGATACTGTCGACTTTGCTGCTACTGAGATGGCCTTTGACGGTGATGAGACCATTACAGGTACTCTCACCAGCTTCGAAGGTGCTGTTAGCACGCCGCTGAGCATCACTGTCAAAGTGGAAGATGTCTACGGCATTTACAGCGAAGAAACACTGACTGGAACCATTCTCGATTACAACGCAGTACCCAGTGTAACGGTATCTTCCGAAACCGTTCATGTTGCAGAAGGAGGCGTAGTAAGCTTTACAGTCAATGCAACTGACTCCGATGGACTTGGCAGCATCGAATGGGAACTTCTCGATGCAAGTGACACAGTTGTTGATTCTGGAGTTCTCGATGCCACGGTGACTCAAACCGCTACATTCACAGCTCCTTCTGTAGGCGAAGTTACCAATTACACCTTCAAAGTGACAGTGACCGATGCCAAAACGGGGCATCCAGTAAGCTCCACAGCCGAAGCAACCGTTGTGGTGCACAACAAGCCTGACATCGAAATAGTTAGTTTGAGCCCGGCCACGGCCGTTGCCGAAGATGACAGAGTTACAGTTGTGGTAAGGGTCACCGATGACACCACGGTGACTGCTGTCGATGTGAGCCTTGTAGACTCTGAGGGCGGCGAAGGAGCCGTGGACAGCTCTGATACAACAGGTCTCAATTCCAGCGACACGGTTGTAGCCACGTTCGTCATAAAAGCTCCTGTTTCGGCAAAGCCTGATGATCTGGCCGCCACAATAACGGTGGTTGCCACCGGAGCCGCTGAAACCGAAGTGGGGGCTCTCAGCAGTACTTATGAGGAACCTTACACAATACTCAACGCCGCAGTTCCTGTTATTGAGATAAACAGCATAGATGTTTATGAAGACTACACGCTCAGGGTTTCCAACACCAACCTCTTGCCCCACAGCGTGAGCTACAACTATAAGGCGAGATTTAACCTTAACATCCAGAGCATCCCACCTGGTGCTGGCCAGTTGGAGCTCGTGCTTCTCGACACAACAGGTGAGACACCAGTGGCCACCATCGATTTGGATCTTGTAGAATCTGACGGTTCCTACTATGCTGATTGGACAATACCGGCCAGCGACGGTGCTTACACCTTGAAGATTCAGAAGGCTGATGATCCAGACGTTTTCGACGAGTTCGCGGGATTGGTTATCGTCTATGATGTGGATGAAGCAGCGACTGTCGTTGACTATGCGTTCACTCCTTATGCAACAACCAGCGATTCTACTACAACTATTTATGGTACTGACACACTGTTTACGGCAACGATCACGGGTGTCTTTAAAGATCCTGTTTTCACCATAGGATCCGTTGATCTGTCAGATGGAACCATCACGGTTGTCGGAACAGATGGAACTCACCCTGAAAGCAAGGTTGGAGAGTACTATGTGGCAACAGTAACATTTGAAAGACTCATCGACACCACTGCTATAGATGCTGATGAAGGACTCTACACAGCTCTGCTCAAGTTACCCTTTGACAAACCAGTGCTTTCTGGTAGTGGTTTGGTGACAACCTACGTTAGCACATCTGAAACAGTTCTTGTGGACAACAAAGCACCAGAGTTGGATGTAACAGGTCTGACCAACCACCAGACGAGCGCCACACTGACATTCACACTCAACGACCTTGGTATAAAGGAGCTAGCATATTCAGTGGCTGATTCCGACGGTGACGCAACAGTGGTTACAGTGTCCAGTCCAACACCGACAATGCTCGTGGCAACGCCTGTGAATTTGGCAGGTTGGACTGGAGGAGATGCTTGGTACGCCACAGTGACTCTCATCGCTACAGATGCTGCTGGACATGTGACGACACTGGTTGACACGAGCTTCACGCTGGATACGAAACTAGCAACGATTGTTGACTTCAGTGACTATTTCGATGCACATGAAATAACGGTCAACATTGCAGACGACTTGAGTGGTATAGACGAAGCAACGGTGATAATTGCAGGGGGTACAGCTACACCAACGTTGAGTTCCGACAAAAAGTCTGTCACCATAGAAGTATCTACCGACACTGAGCTTACTATCACAGTTAAGGCTACGGATACACGAGGTAACTTTGATAGCATAACAACAATTGTTGCGACATTTGACACAGTTGCTCCAGTTGTTAGCATCGAGCCATTTGTAGGTATTCGTGGATCGTCAAATGATCTTGCTACGATCACAGTATCTGAACTCACAGTTGACACGTTTGGAACAGTTACCATTGCACTGAGCGGTTATGCGACAG
>QNAP01000247.1 GCA_003641795.1 Thermotogae bacterium
GTACTATTGCAGGCTGCGAAGAGCTTCAAAGAATTGAACGATTGGTCAGTTGAAGGGGTGGAGACTGTTGTCAGAGAGCTCCCCGCGAAGGCCGGGACGCCCAAGAAATTCACCTTTCAACTCCTCAGAGGAGCGGTGACGGGTAGATTGGTAACACCGGGCTTGTTTGAAACGATCAGTGCCTTGGGACCCGAACGAACTTTGGAAAGACTTCGCCTCGCATCGAGGTTAGCCGGGGAGGGAGAAGATTGAGAAAAACCCTCGTGATGATGTTGTTTCTTCTTCTATCGTGTTTAGCCTTAGCAGACTCCGGATTTGTGATGGGAGGCAGCCTCTCCATCTCCGAGGATTTTCCGCAAGTATCGATGCTGGGGGTACGTCTGGGTTGGGCTAACCTCGGAGATGACGAAATGTTGGTGGACGTAGCTTACCGCTCCAATGCAAGGATCGAGGAGGGGGCTTCTCCTGTAACCCTGATTCATCTGAGGCTTCACTTTTCTGTGGACCTGCTGGACCGCAACGGTCCCGCGATGGCGGGTTTTTACGCGGATCACGAGCGTACAAACCTTCCAGAGAACGAATCCACGGAACTCGTTTGGAATGCGAGCACCATCGCTGGGATCGAATTGGGTGGAAGATTCGAGAACTTCGAAATTTCTGCAAGAGTCGGGTATCCCCTCTTTTCACAGACAGAGTGGAGTCCCTTCGATACCCTGGTTCTCGATCTGAAGACCTATTTCATCAGCAAACGTCACAATTTTCGGGATTGGCTCTTGATGGGAGTCGAGCTCGAAAAGCGCCGATTCAGATTCTACGTTGAACTCGTGGAACCGCTGTGATCGAACTTCAGTTCTTTCTGATGGAGAGAAAAATCAGTAGATCCAAAAGGTTGTGAAAAATAACAGGTGTTATGAGTACACCCGTTCTCTGGTAGGAGTAGCCTATCAACAGCAAGATAAGGAACCGTGTGGGAAAGGCGAGCGCGAATTCGGAACGACTTTCAAAGCGTGTAAAAACATTGGTAGCGTGGAAAAAGGTGAATATGAGGGCGGTGATCACTGTAGACCAGTGGAGACCGACAACATCCCACGGGATGTATTTGTGAAGTAGATTTTGTACTATTCCGCGAAAAACCGGCTCCTCCGCCAGCCCAACGAAGATGGCACTGATCAAAAACATGTCCAGCTTAGGTATCTGAAGATAACCTCTTGGGAGTCTCTGACGAGTCTTCCGTAGCAGAAAAACCAGTACCAGTAACGTGACGACAACAACAACCACCACATCTGCTAGCACTTTCTTGCTGAACCAGGGAAGACCAAACCATACCGAAAGTGCTATGCCGTAGCAACTCAAGACGATCTCCATTGCGAGGATGGCATGGCGTTTGAAAAACCTCCTCAAAGTGGACGATAGTGAAAATGGGATCGCTAGATAGAGTGCTATAGCGATGAGTTCTTCCATTAGTCTCATCAACTGTACTCACCCAACCCGTAGACGAAGGCCAACACTTCCGCCAACACTTGATAAAGTTCCGGTGGTATCTCGCTGTAGATTTCGAGATGGATGAGCTGTTCTATGAGATCCGGGTCTTCTATCACTGGAACACCATGTTCTCTCGCAATTTCCACAATCATCTCCGCGATTTCGTTCATGCCTTTGGCGATCACTTTTGGAGCGAGATCGGAGAGCGGATCGTACTTCAACGCCGCAGCCTTCCTGAATTGATGCTCACGCGTAGACATCGAAAGATCCCTTCCTTCGAAAGAGCTTCGTCGAGTCCACCAATTCCATGGGCACGATCTGGATTCGTACGGAGGGATACTGATCCAACATGCGTTCCTTAAGGAGAGCAGCTTTGGTTCGGGCACGTTCCAATTCTCGTTCCATCCCCAAAGTCACGTCCAATCTCATCTCCGTCAGGTCGATCAGACCTCTTACCCTCCCGTAATCGAACGATTCGACGTCTATGTAAGCGGTGTATCTTCTTTCGTTTCGATCGAACTCGCGGCTTTTTACGCCCCATCGACGAATCCAAAGTTCCCTGATGCCGATTCCGGGGAAGCTGAGAAAGTGCATTCCATCGACCAAGAATCCGTCCAGCAGCGTTGTGGGCCACTTCGAGTCAGTGCGAGGAGATTCGCCAGTCCCGATCTTCTTCACGATCTCTTCTAACACCTGCCTGATTCTCCGCAAAGCGGGATGGTCTTCAACGTTCTTATCGACGTGTGCTCGATCCTCGATCCTTCTTGTTCCTTCAAACGTTCTTTCCGGAGCTATCGTGCTTCGCACTTTGGAAACGGAGGAAATGTGAGAAGGGGCGGTCTCTTCTGATTTCGACTCCTCTTTCATCGTTTCTGCAATCAGCGCGGATCTCAAGAGGTTGAAGAGACGTTTGGGATCTTTCGTTCGAGCAGCCCGCAATGTGGCTGTGTTCGCGGGAAGCTTTTCCACACGCCCAAGTTTGAGCTTTTTGGGCGCATCCATCGTGCGCTGTGTGAGATGCCTTGAAAGGCTTCCCAACTTCAAAAGAAGCTCGAAGGCTTTGCCCACACGTACGGAAGGGAATTTGGAAAGTCTTTCGAGATCGATGCGAACTCCATGGAATGTCATCGACGCCTTCCGAGATCCGTTGAACTGGTATTCTACACGTGTCCATTCGTTTCCGCGGTTTAACACGATGCGTTGTACTCCCAACGCTTTCCTCTTCAGGTCTTTGAGTTTATCCTTCATATCGACTCCTCGTTCCTGCGGTTTTTCTTGTGACTCGACCAGCCCTTTGACAATCCAGGTGATCAGGCGGTTGTCCATTTCGGTGTCCCAGCGAAACGAGATGAAACCCGAAGGGAACGATTTTAGAAGAGTTGTAGATGGTGTTGTTCCCAGGGTTTGTCGGTTTTCGGTGCCCCCAGTCTTGATGGCAACACTGAAAACGTTACCTTGAGGTGTTTCAAAACTCCACACCCATCCTCGTGAACTCTTGACTGCCCGCAGTGGGAGGTTTCCAGCGTCGATCAAACGTTCCAATAAAAGAGAAAGGGATTTTTCCAAAGAAGGACTCGACCGTTTCAAATCCCGTTCGAGCGATTCGAGGATGGGGTATAGGGATTTTA
>QNAP01000248.1 GCA_003641795.1 Thermotogae bacterium
ATGTGTTTCCAGACGTGCACAGCCGTCAATACTGCTAATGCAGTCTTTGGATTGCCAAGCAAGGACTTACCGACTAATTGCCCCACAGGACCCAGTAATGGATGTAAGAGAAATTTCCAAATAATCCCTGTCTCAACGAATCCCATGATCCACGGGACGAAAAGCAACCCGATCAGCCATGTTTTGTTGCGAATGTCTAAATGATGTACGCACATAACTAAAAATAGTCCAATCACCACCGATCCAAGAGCTGTCCCCACGGAAAACCCCATTGTCCTAGCAAATGCAGCCAAGAATTCCGACGACAGTAGCAATTCTTTGTAATTCGTTAGTCCCACATAGGTAAAGTGTCCTGCAAAGTCCACCTTTTGCATGCTTAACAATACATTATAAATTATTGGATATAAAACGCATCCAGATGTAAAAATAACGGCAGGAAGAACATAAACAAGGGGCCGCATTGAGTATCGCATCATTCTCATTGCGGCCCCTTACAATACCATCCTAACCCTTCCTCGCGTTATCGCCCAATCACGTCGACCAGCTTGTTGTAAACCGTCTCGGCCGCGTCAGCTGGACTCACCTGGCCTAAGACGACAGCTTGCAACTGTTCCCACACCACGTTCTTCACTTCTGCGGCGCCTGGCACCGTGAGGGTGGTCTTGATAGCCCCGAACTTGAACGGGTCTGGGATCACAGCAATGCGAGGATGCTGCATACTAGATATCCTCGTTGGCAGCCCAAGTGTAGTTGCTCCCATATTCTCTGCACTAACCCAGAACATAACGAATTGCCAGGCAGCATCGAAAGACTTGGTGCCAGCAGGGATGACAATATCCCAACCACCGACGGAGGTATATCGGTAACTTGTGCGTGAGGCAGCATCATATTTCCCTTCAGGGAAGTACGCGTACTCGAGGGCTTTCACTCCCTCAGATCCGAACAAGGCCTCAATTGTGGCCATAGCAGACATGTGGTCTTGCCACATTGCAATTTTTCCAGCAGCCGCGAGCCTGATCACATCGTCGTCAGTGTCTTCTATCAATGTTGGCTGGGCATACTTCGCCATATCCAAGTGAAACTGGAAAGCCTTGGTAGCAGCTTCCAGAAAGTTACCCGCGGGAGCTGTTCCTTCTTCATTCAGCCAGTCTCCCCCGTACGAGAAGAATGCATTCTCCCAGCGGTAAAAAGCAGCGGAGGCTCTCCCCAGCGGCATCCCCCAACCGTAGACACCGTCTAGGCTTTCGGTTACGCGCGCGGCATAAACTTTGAGCTCGTCAAAGGTATTGGGAGGATACAGTATACCCACCTCCTCGAGCAAGCTCGTGTTGCATACAAGAGCGTAGCCAACCCGTCTCCAGGGAAGTCCGTAAAGACGGCCATCAAAAGTTACGCTCTGGAGAGCATCAGCCTTAAAATCGCCAAGGTCTAGGTCGGACTGCGCAACGCTTGTTATGTCCGCCAAAAAGCCACCTCGGGCAAGCCATGCATAGTCGGAATGCAAAATCATTACCACATCAGGAGGATTTCCAGCGATGGAGGCCGCTCTAAGCTTGCTGGCTATTTGATCCCATACAACTGTCTCAATTTGAACGTCAATCCCGGTCTGTGCCTCAAAAGCCTGTACTGCAGCTGTCCACGTTTCCTCTTGCCAAGGGTTGTCCCACTCCCAAACCCACCACCTTATCGTTTCGGCCCGGGTGAGCCCAGGCCAAACGGCCAAAGTCAAAACTCCCGCCAACAGGAACACCACCAACTTGCTATTCCTGACCATGGAAAACACCTCCCCTTGCATTTCCTTTCACTCGCTAGCCACACCTTAGCACTCTGGCACTCTTGTTCCAGACCTACTTTTTCACTTTAGCCCATATCTCACCCCCCCTTCGTTTCAATCTCTTTCAATAACTTGCGCATGTACTGCCGAGCTAACATTACCTGCTCGTCAACTTGTTCCAACTTTCCAAGCTCATGGCCTTTAGGCAAGAAGGGATGACACAGCTCATACGACAGAAAACCATCGTAACCAATATCAGCTAGCGCGCGAACAAAGGCACGATAGTTTATCCATTTCAATCTAGCCGTAATTTTTTGCTCAACCTCACCCTTGTCGGTCTGGACAAACTCCCCTCCAAAGTGCGACAGCACTTGCAGATTGCCCGTTTCCTTAACGGCAGTAACAACGTAGGAATCATCTTGATTCTCAAGCAGTGGAGCATCAAGAGAACACTTGACGTTTTCCGAACCCACTTCCTCAACCATATCGAGCATATCTTTATAATTCTGAATTAAAGGTCTATGATTCTGCAATGCCAATGTAATACCATACTGCTCCGCTACCTTCGCCACTTCCCGAATACAATCCCGACACCAGTTCCATCTTTGAAGATACGTAGAGGGCAACCGATATCGCTCTGATCTCGCTATATCATAGGCGGCCTGCCCATCAACCATCGTAACACCAGGCCAATCCGTGAATATTCTGACAATTTTGGCACCTAGGTCAGAAGCAAGCTTGATCAGCTCTGCTACCATTATCATTTGGCTTTCACGATGTTCGGGTATAGGTGATGTGAAATCATTATTAGCTGCCACTCCGACAATTTCCACGCCTCTCTGTTCAGCATACGCCCTAATCTTTTGGCGCTTCGTTCGATCCCAGTCAAGGGGAAAACCATGGGGCCTTTTGCCGTCTATTTCTATCCCTTCGTAGCCAAAACGTGCAGCTCTATCGATAAGTTCCTCAACCGTCAAAGCTGGCCCGTTATACCAGAGTCCTGCATAAGTCACGGAATAGATCGCTAGCTTCATGCTATCCACCTCCGTCACACAGCTGGTAGTTGAACAATCCCCCGAAAGTGAAACTTACGGAATCCGTCCAGGTTGTGGAAACGTAACTCTTCGCCTCACCGTTGGTACTATCCCTTCTTGCTATACCGTCCCAACGCCACATATGCAACCCTCCGTTTGCCATTATCAAAACCGCTTTGCATTTAAAAAATATACACCCACTAGACTCCAGAGTCAAGTGGTCAAGGTAAATGCGCCAAGAGATGGTGACCCACCCCCAAGACCGGACTTAGGAGCGTTTAACGAGTTCTTGAAAAAGTG
>QNAP01000249.1 GCA_003641795.1 Thermotogae bacterium
ACCAGGGGAGTAAATGCCCCAGATGGCAAGGTCCAGAAGGGCCTCGACCGGTGTAGAGGCCAACAGGCTGCCCGGCTTCATACATGTCGAGCCACCAGTCGAAGTCCCTATGGGAGAAGAAGACCCCCCTCCTAAGCTGTAGATGTAGATAACCGGCGATCCTCCTCATCCGATCTAGAAGCGGCCTCGTGATGGGCTTCGTCCCAAACTGCTCCATAAGACGTTCATAGTTTACCTCCCCAGAGACCTTCCATGGAGTAACCACCATCTCCTCATCCATCATCATCACCTCCCTTTAGAAGGATACACAGTGGACTAGGGGGATTGAGGGAGAAGCCGTAGATGGCTAGGCCCAGTCCGGGTGATACACCCCCAACCAGCCCACTCGATGATAATCCACTTTATAATTAAAGATTGCCCCCAATCCTTATAAGACCCATTATAGGGACGGATATGGGGGATGGTGTTGGAGCGCCAATCCGGGATTTAGATCCCCAGACCATTGGGCTTAAGATTCTAGGAGGCGGCTTCCACCCGCCCATCTGTATAGAATATCTGGAGAAAAATTGTGGAGGAATTAAAAATGGATGCCAGAGAGACCTATAAAAGAGTCTTCCAACTCCTTAGGGAGCATCACGACTTCTTCAGTAGATGTATACCATTGATCGCCAGTGAGAATGTGACTAGCCCCGCCGTCAGGGAGGCCCTCATCAGCGATTTCGGCCATCGATACGCCGAGGGCTGGCCAGGTGAGAGGGTCTACGCCGGATGTAGATACATCGATGAGGTGGAGATCATCGCCATAGAGCTGGCTAAGGAGATCTTCAGGGCCGAGTTCGTCGATGTCAGACCGATCTCAGGGGTATGCGCCAACCTGGTTATGTACACCGCCTTCACGGAGCCTGGAGATCGCATCATGGCCCTCTCCATACCAGATGGGGGACATATCTCCATGGCGAGGAAGGGGCTGTGGGGAACAGCTGGAGCCGTCCATGGACTGAGAGTCCAATACTTCGAGTATGATGATGAGAACCTCAACATCGACATCGACGCCACAATAAAGAAGATCAGGAGGCTGGAGGGGGAGGGGAAGCACATCAAACTCTATCTATTAGGCGCCAGCGTCTTCCCCTTCCCCCATCCCGTGAAGGAGATCTCCGAGATTGCGGCGGAGTATGGAGCCAAAGTCGCCTACGACGCGGCCCATGTAGCAGGTCTGATAGGGGCGGGACTGTTCCAAGACCCCCTAAGGGAGGGGGCGGACTGCGTCCAGATGAGCACCCATAAGACGCTCTTCGGACCCCAGAGGGGGATGATCCTATCTTGGGAGAGATATGCGGAGAGATTGAAGAGGGCGCTGTTCCCCGCGAATGTCAGCAACCATCACCTCCACACCCTAGCTGGACTCGCCGTCGCCCTCTGCGAATTCAAGGAGTTCGGCAGAGCCTACGCCAGGCAGGTTGTAAGAAACGCCAAGGCCCTAGGCCAAGCCCTCTATGAAAGAGGATTCAAGGTACTAGGCGAGTCTCTAGGCTTCACAGAGTCTCACGTCCTCCTCGTTGACGTGGTGGACACCCCACTGAGAAACGGCTTCAGGGTGGAGAAGACGTTGGAGAAAGCTGGCATCATAGTGAACAGAAACCTCCTCCCCTACGACGTAAAGAAAGGCCGCCACTATAGGGAGCCAGGTGGAATAAGGCTCGGCGTCAGCGAGGTTACCAGGCTGGGTATGAAGGAGACCGAGATGGAGGAGATAGCGGAGTTCATGAAGAGAGCGGTCATCGACGGCGAGAATCCGGAGAACATCTCCAGGGAGGTGGAGGAGTTCAGGAAGGAATATCAACACTGCCACTACTGCTTTGAGCGGGCGGTTGAGGCCTACAGATACATAAAACTGAGATGAGACTCCATCGACAATCGATTATATTTGGAGTAGGGAGAATTTCAGCTGTTTAACCCTCTGAGCCATCAATCTCCGATAGAGTTCCCTTATGCGGGCTACATCGCCTTTGACTGCTATGATCTCTAGGCAGTTCCGCTCATCTAGGTGGACATGTGTTGTGGAGCTTATGACATCCCTGAACTCATGCTGTATGTCGGTCACCTCCTCCTCGACGCCTCGGGTCTTATGGTCGTAGAGCAGCGTTATGGCTCCGGCCACCATACCTTCAGCGGTCTCCCATCGATGCTCCGTTAGGAAATCCCTCATCGCCACCTGGACAGCCTTGGATCGCGTCATCCCAAGTCGCTCCACAACTCTGTCAAACTCCTCCAACATCTCGGGGGGGAGGGAGATGCTCACCCTTGAGACCCCGCCCATCATACCACCAGATATAGAGTTGCTTAAAGTCGATTTTAAGATTCGGATGAGACCTTCATCCCAGCATCCCCAGACGAGGGGTGGTCACAGGCTTCATCGCTGTGGAGCTCCTTAGCCATGAGGATTCTGTCTATGTAGCGTCCATCCTTATAGATGCCCTTTGGAACTCGACCTATGACGCGGTAGCCCAGCTTCTCATAGACGTGAATGGCCCTGCTATTGGTGGCGAAGACCTCTAAGGTTATAAGTTTCAGCCCTCTCCCCCTCGCCTGTTGCTCCGCCTCCTTCATAAGCTCCGTTCCTATGCCCAGGTCTCTATAGCCCCTCTTAACCGCTATGCCCAGCACCCCGGTATGGCCTTCATAGCATCTACCTATCCGCACCTCGACGTGGCCTATGACATGGCCCTCAACCTCAGCCACCACCGAGATCCGATCACCCTTCTCAACGGATGCCAGTAATTCAGCGAGCCAGTCAGCCTCATCCTCCCTATTGTATGGCTCACAGAGGTTGACTTCAGCCCCCTCCTCCACCAGGGAGTTGACGAGCTCCAGCATATCGTCGAGGTCGCTCCATCTGGGAGATCTGAGGATCACCTCCCGCCCATCCCTAGCCCTGAATCGCCTGAGCTCCATCAATGCCATCCCATTAAGAGGGAAAACTCTTTAACGATTTATTCCTGCCCACGGCTCTCGGAGTTAGTATTAAAAATGTATATAAGGGGTAATATTGAGGCGTGATGTGGAGATCTCCAAGAGCCGAGATCGAGCAGCTCATAGAG
>QNAP01000250.1 GCA_003641795.1 Thermotogae bacterium
ATTGAAGCGTGTCGAAATAGGAACCTTCGGAGTGTATGATTCCCAATTTGAGAAGTTGGATGACACCTGTGTTTCAAAAGCGATGGACGACCGGGTAGGTTGTGCTGTGCTGATAAAACTCTTCGAATCTCTTACAGATCCAAAGCATTCGGTGTACGGCGTTTTTTCCGTCCAGGAAGAAGTCGGTCTGGTGGGTGCCAGTGTGGCCGCGTATGAAATCGATCCGGAGGCTGCCATCGCTGTGGACGTCACGGGAGCTTTCGACACACCCAAAGCGCTGAAACGCATGGGAATGAAGTTGGGAGCTGGGCCGGCCATCAAAGTGATGGACCGCGCATCCATCAGCGACAGGAATCTGGTTTCGAGATTAGTCGAAACGGCGGAAAAGCATGGGATACCTCATCAGATGGAGGTGCTCGTTTTCGGTGGTACCAATGCCGCGGGTTATCAACGAACCAAATCAGGTATCCCGAGCGCCACAATCTCGATTCCCACGCGCTACATACACACCCCACACGAGATGGTGAACGTCCACGATGTTGAAAGCACTGTAAACTTGCTGAAGTTCTTCTGCCAGGAGGCGTTCGATTGATAAGATTAATGAGAAAGCTCGAGTTCCAGACTACTCGCGAGATAAGGTTCGAAATCCAGGTTGGAGAATCTGCGGTTTCAGAGCTGGTGAAAGATCCGGCAAGGGCGTTCTTTTTCGTTGACTCTGAGGTCAGATTGAAACGCGAAGGGCTCTTCAATCCACTACCACATCATGTGATAGTCGGAGGGGAAGTTGAAAAGTCTGTAGGAGCCGCACTCGAGCTTTATCCCGTTGCCATGGAGAACTCGCAAAGTGCGGACAGGTTCGTGGTAGTGGGTGGTGGTACTGTAATCGATGTGGTGGGATACGTGGTGAAGACCGTAGCCGAGGACAAGCGATTGATAGTGATACCCACGACTCTTTCTTCAATGGTCTCAGGCATTTTCAGTGGTCGATTCTATCTGAATTACAATTGGAAGAAGAATCTGGTCAGTGTTCCAGGATCACCCAGCTTGATCGTTATAGACCCCACCTTTACCGAAACAGAAAGCAGTCAAAACCACACCTTCGGATGGTTGATAGCCCTTTGCAACGCCCTCAGCTACGACTCCAACCTCTTCGATTATTTAAGTAAGAGCCTCTTCAGAGTGGACCTCACAGATCTGGTGTGGCTGATCTTGAGACTTCGAGCAGAGAATGTGAGAAAAGGAGTGCCAGCGTTAGGTGAGAATCTCGTGGATTACGTTCAGGAAGCGTCGGGGTTGAGACTGGCATATCCGGTAGCCTATGCTTTTGCTGCCATAATGGAGTTGGAATTGAGTTTCAAGACGGGATTTCTGCCTATGGAAGACTATCTGAAAGTACGGGAGGTCTTCTTGCGTTTCCGACCTGAACGCCGGATTGTCATCGATTTCAGTCATGTCATCGAGCGCCTTTCGGAGAATAAACACGGGATTCGTATTTCGGTTCTGCAGGGTATAGGAAAGATGATCACCATGATGACCGACGGGAGAACGTTGAGGCGGTACATGGTGGAGGCCCTTGAAAGGGGGCTCTCTTTGATGGGATGAAAGAGAAAAAGATACCCCTATCACAACTTCAGGCACGCATTCTGGCAATCGTGATACTAGTTTTAAGCCTCTCTCTGATAGCTATTGGGAGTTACGCTGTTTATCTGAGATTAACTCTCAAGGAGTACGAGCTGAGGATAATCGAACTGAAAGCGACCAGACCCAAGGCACCACAAAGTGGTGAAACTACTCTCGTTGCCACCCGTGTTGATCGTGGAGAGCAGAGCTCGATGGCTACGCCCATCCACGTAGCAACCGGGGTTTCCGCAGTATACACCGAAGAAATTTCAGAAGCTGGAACGGCCGAAGACATCGTAGAGGAGGACGTCGAAAAGCTGATAGAAGAGCTATTTGAGGTGCATATTCCTTCGTTTGAGTTCTTGGTTTCCAACATGAGACTGACGTTGGACGCTTCTGAGTGTTTTTCCGTGACAGTAGAATCTTCCCCAGAGGCTATTTACAGTGCGTTAGAAGCCTCTCCCAATTATCTGATCGATAGAATTTCTACCGACGTTTTCATCGTGGTGAAGATCGAACCTCTCGTTCAAGTAGCAACTGCAGTTACAGAAACATCTGAGAGCCTTTCGAGCACAAGAACCGAGGAATTCTTTTCGCTTCAACTTCTGGCTTACTACAGTGTCGAAACCGCCCTTGAAAAGTCTTTCCTTCTCAGGAGTAACGGATTTCCATCTTTTGTTTACAGCTACTACAGCTCTTCAGGAAGAAAATGGTACGCTGTCGAGCTGGGTTTGTACACCGGCCTGTCCAACGCCTTGAAGGCTTCTCGAGAGATACCAGAGGATTTCATAGGAAAGATTATTGGTCACAACGTGTCTGACAGATTCGTGAGAAAGATACGATCGCCCATACCTTAGAGATTTGAGAGAACCGCCCGGTTTGTAATCGGTGGAGTGTTGGCTTTGTCTTGGATGCCCGGGATACACGACACGCAGATATTTACTACCACCTGGGAGCAAACAAGATAACGATTCGAATTTACCCAACCACATAACGGTGGTGACACAGGGATTTCCCATTGCAGAATGCTTGTTGTGCTTCGCTTTTCCCCTAGCTCGCACTCACAAACGGACGCTCCCATGAAGAAGGATGGGCGAATCCCACACGCTCACACAGCTTGCACTCGCTTTCTTCCTCGTTTGCATCCACGAAACGACCCACGCGAAGAAATAGAGATATGGATTTCACATAGCAGAATGCTTGTTGTGCTTTGCTTTATTCCTCGCTTGCACTCACAAACGGACGAAAGTGGCGAATCCCACACGATCACACAGCTCGCACTCGCTTTTTTCCTCGTTTGCATCCACAAAACGACCCACGCGAAGAGATGGAGGATTTCACATTGCAGAATGCTTATTGTGCTTCGCTTTTTTCCTCGCTCACACTCACAAACGGGCACACTCATGAAGATTCAACATCCTGTTTCAGCTTCATGCTCGCTACATCCGTGTAGCTCGGTGCCCGTTTGTATGAGTA
>QNAP01000251.1 GCA_003641795.1 Thermotogae bacterium
CCGACTGCTTCAGTCCAGCCAGCACGGCGAGCGTAATCTCTCAGAAAGCTCCAAACGTACTGCCTCGACCAGACTTGTCCTTTGTTCCGGTTGCTCTCGCTTGTGAAGATGTACTCGTTGTCTTGCTTCTCTCTCCAGTCTGGTATTTCCTCTTCAAGTACAGACATAACAGCTGGCGTGATAGGAATCTCCTTCCACTTTCCTGTCTTCTTTTCCTTGATCTTGATCACATCACCTTTGAGATCCTTCCAGCGAAGGCGAAGGATATCGGAAACTCTTAACGCGCTATTGATACCGATGGTAAAGAGTAAAAGCTCCTTGGCCTTGCCGTCGATGCTCATCAGTTCCTTCATCTTCGCGATAACCTCTTTGCTCTTGATCGGTTGAACTTCCATCATGCTTCCATCTCCTTTACGTCATCTAACTTCGTTCACATTATATCATATCCCACCATATCTTGTCAAGTCTTAGTGGATTTTAGTTTACATAATGTGCTTTTGTCAACTAAACTTGAACGAGAAGAGCCTCAAAAAAAGGTACAAGGTTCTAATACTCGCTGGCAAAGAAAAGGCGCTCTCCGGCCATCCTCGTGGCTCGTTTTTTAGTCGATGATCACGACCGTGATCAATTTGGACGGCATAACACGCATGCTAAACTTTTTCCACAGAGGA
This sequence comes from Thermotogae bacterium, assembly GCA_003641795.1. Lineage (GTDB taxonomy): Bacteria > Thermotogota > Thermotogae > UBA12178 > UBA12178 > UBA12178. The sequence continues at coordinate 672 of QNAP01000251.1, forward strand.
TTAGGCTAACGTAACCGATCACGACCGTGAAAGAGGTGATCATCCTGACTATTAGAGAATTAGCGCGCGTAATCAACATGCCTTACTCTACAACGAGGAAGTACGTTAAAGCCTTGGAAGATCGAGGTTTGATTCACATGGTGAGGACTGATCACGGTTATCAGCTCGGTGATCACGCCGTGGAAATGGTAAAGCAACTAAAGGCGCTTGTGGAAAGCGGTATAAGCCTTAATCAATCCTTGGACCAACTCGCTGGATCGAAGGATAACATCATAGCATTGCTCCAGCGGATGGATCAGAAAATCAACAACCTTGAGAAGGAAAACCGCGCTCTGCGTGAGCTTGTGCAGGTTTTGATGGCCAAGATCGACCAGCTTCCAGCACTGGAACCACCGAAAAAGCCATGGTGGAAACGGATCTTCAAGCGGTGATCTTCAAATCCGAGCTCGGTCTTTCGATAACGCTTTATCTATGATCTCTCGGATAAGCACCGTGTAAGGAACCTTCAACCTCTTGGCCAACCTCTTCAACTTCTCAACCTTTCTTCGCTCTATCCGAAAAGAAACCGTGGTGAGAGGCTCTCTCCGCACAAACTTTATATCCTCAAACTCCAGATCATCTAAGAAGTCGGTAACATCATGCGTATCCCAAAACCTCGCCTCTTCTTCTTCACTTTCAAACCTTGGTATTCTCTTCATCTGCTCACCTCCTCCTTTCTTCATACAACCGCCTTTCCCTCTTGGTCATGTCTCTCGCCGTTATCACTCTCACATATCCTTGGCTGTCCGGTTTCGAAATGACAACCAGAAGATACCGACCATGAGGACATTGACAAAGCACGATGTATCTATCCTGCTTCTTTTGCTGAGAACGCGTTACTATCGGTTCATCATCAAATAGGCAACCTTCTACTTCGAAGGTTTTCACACTGTGTCTTGCTATATGTTGGATACTCCACTCAGTCCACTCTATGTTGATTCGCTCTATCCTCACGGAACTATTGTATCACTAAATGTAATACGAATAAAGGTAAGGTGTTATCGTGTACGCGTTTTCTCAGCGGAAACGAATCTTCAAGCAGTTATAACCCTGCCAAGGTGGTATATCGTCATCCGACACTTTTTTATTTCAGTCGCCATTTGCTTCCTTGTCCGCGGTTTCCTGCTGTATATCAGCGTTTCAGTCGCTTTTTTCCGCTCTTCCAGGCCTCACATTTCTTACATTTTCTGACACGCTCCAGACAAAGTACATGCCACACGCCGCTTGCGTCTCCGTTCGTGCTTATTCGCTATACATCACGATTATAGTGGCCTTTCATGGCTTTTCCAAACCTCGTTTTTTGTGGCATTTTGTTGCATTTTCGCCATCATGATCACAACATCTCGCCAAAAAACATGCAAGTCGCCACTTGTCAGCTCGTCGGTTGTTTCCCGCTATCCATCAAGTGTGTGATGATCTTGATAGTCTCCTTTGAACCGCGTTTTTCTCTCATTTTGCACAGCTTCCGCATGGCGTAACCCGCGCAACCTGTGCAAAAAGTGCGTAACCTTCGCAAGAAGGTGAGAACATGCCATCCATTCATGTCGTAAGGCTTCCAACCAACGAAAACTGATCTGCACCAGTATCTTTCGCCTTTGAGATGGCTACATAGACATGGTGTATACTTTGTATACAAAGGAGGTGTGCTCTTCTGCGGAAAGATCAAAAGGTTGTCGTTACCTTCCGGTTGGACAAAGAAGATGCCGACGCTTTGGAGCGCGTTGCCAAAATGTTGGACGTGCCTCGCTCTTGGATTGTACGTAAACTGGTGAAGAACGGACTGGAAGATCTATACTTCGGCGAGATAGCCAAGAGAAGACTTCTTGAAGGCGAGTGGATAGATTTTGAAGAAATGGAAGATCAAGCTACACAGAAAAGCAAAGCATGAGCTTGAGAGAATACATCCAACTTGGCGAGAAAGGATAATAAGCAAGATCAAAAAGCTGGCAGATGATCCTTTCGTAGGCGAGAAACTCCTTGGCGAATGGCAGAATTTTCGCAAGCTTCGAGTAGGAGACTACCGCATAGTGTACACCGTTGAAAAGGATATCCGCATTGTAGCAGTTTTACACATAGGCAAGCGTGGCGATATCTACAAAAAGATCTGAGATCAAACACGCTTGCGACTTGCTAAACACGAAGATCGCTCATTGCTTTCCTTCAACTGTCCTTTTTTTAGATGTCCAGAAATTCCCTGTCCAAGTTCCCAACTTTCCCATATCGATCACTTCATGCTTCTGCTAACTCCATCAACTCTTTTTCTCGCTTCTTCAACTTCTCCAGCACGCTTTGCTTGTTCCAATCGCCTACCGGAATACTGAAAGCCTCTTTCTCTGCTTCCTTTGCGATGATCTCCTCTGGATCATCCGAGCCGATC
>QNAP01000252.1 GCA_003641795.1 Thermotogae bacterium
CCCCTCACGCTCACACAGCTCGCACTCGCTTTCTTCCTCCTTCGCATCCACAAAACGACCCACGCGAAGATTCAGCCTCCTGCTTCAGCTTCGCTCTCAGCCGCATCCGTGCGGCTTCGAGGGCGTTTTGTATGGATGCTCACTCGGCGCTCGTGAGGCTGTGTGATCGTGTGGGATCCTGTTAAGCGATTCATGTGAAGAGATATCTTTCGCAAACAGTTTCCAAGGTAGCAAAAGAACCGGATGAGAATCTGGTAAGTATCTTCATATCCATTTGTGTTATATCACTCAATCCGCTTGAAATGAAGAAACATACCCAGTACACAAAGGGAAAAACCAAGAGCCTGTGCTGGGGTGAGAGCCTCCCCAAGAAACACATACGCCCACAAGATACTCAAGGCTGGCTCGCCCACAAGAGCCAAGGAAACGTTGACTGTTTTGAAATGCTTCAACGAAGCGTTGATGAGACTGTATCCAAGGAAGGAACAGCCGAAAGCCAAAAGGAAGTAACAGACCAGTTCTATGGTCGTCAGAGGGGATAAACGAAATCCCCCCAACACGACTCCGGCAAAGAGCACCAAGGTGGCTACTCCATACGTCCACATGTTAAAAAGGATCACTCCAAAGCGTGGAACACCCATCTTTGCGATGAGAAAATAGAACGCGACCATAATCGTACCGACGAACGCAAGCACGTCCCCTAAACCGAGCGAAATCTCTATCATCATATCCATCCACGACATTGCGAACAGTCCAAGGAATATGAGCAGAAGCGGTTTCAATATCTTTCTACCAGGTTTTTCCCCGTAGAAGAGATAAGCCAGAATGCCAACAACAATGGGCTGGGATGAAAGTGGTATCACAGCGCCCGCTACAGTGGTGTAACCAAAGGAAGAAACCCAAAACCCGAAGTGAAGGCCAAGAAAAACACCGGCAAGGAGGACGAGAAAAAGCTCCCTGATCGCCAGCGAAGGAATGCGCCTTCTGCTCATAGCGGTAACGACCGTGTAGATCAAAAAGGCAATGAGCACACGGTAGAAGGCGACCTTCATGGGAGCTCCACCAGAAAGGCGGATCAACACACCCGCTGTAGAAACGAGCAGCACACCAGCCGCGAGCGAAAAGACAGGTTTCCACCTTTTCATTTAAAAAACTTAAAAGAGCGTGTTCACAGACTGCCGCACCAGCATCATAGTCTTTTCAGCTTCTTCCTTAGCCTTCTTACATCCTTCTCTCACCACGTCTATGACGTACTCATTCGGCAGACTTTCGTAACGTTCCCTGATTTCATCCAACACCGGTGCCATATTCTTTAAGAGGAGCTTCTTGCAATCCACACACCCAATTTTGGCCTTGGTGCATCCTTCCATAATCCAGCATTTTTCTTCTTCGGATTTCGTGAACGCTTTGTGATACCCCCAGACAGGGCACTTCTCTGGATCACCGGGATCGGTTCTCCTCTTCCTAGCAGGGTCGGTGACCATGCGGAGAATCTTTCTTTCAGCCTCGTCCTTCGGAGTGTCCAACTCGATGACGTTGCCGTAACTCTTACTCATCTTTCTTCCATCCGTACCGAGCAGCTTGGGTACGGTAGAAAGAAGTGGCTTGGGTTCGGGAAAGACTTCCCCAAAGTAGTAGTTGAACCTCCTTGCGATCTCCCGGGTAAATTCGATGTGATAAACTTGGTCTTCTCCCACCGGAACCCCCCCTGCGCGGTATATCAAGATGTCCGCAGCTTGTAGTACAGGATAAGAAAGAAAACCCACTGATGAGAGGTCTTTGTAGTCCAGCTCAGATTTTATCTCTTTGTAAGTGGGGATTCTCTCCAAACGCCCAACGGGAGCCAGCATCGAAAAAATGAGAAAGAGCTCGGCGTGTTCTTTCACACCCGATTGAACGAAAACCACACTCTTTCCAGGATCTATGCCGCAAGCTATAAACCCTTTGGCAACTTCTATCGTATTCTGCCTGAGTTTTGACGTATCGTCATAATGGGTGGTGAGCGCATGCCAGTCTGCCACGAAGTAAAAAGTTTCGTGCTCTTTCTGAAGCTTCGCCCACGTTTGCAGAGCACCCACTAAGTGCCCAAGGTGGAGTTTTCCCGTGGCTCTCATTCCACTCAATATCCTCAAGCGTGACACCTCCCACTACCCAACGCTCTGCGTTAACAAACGTTCAATTCTTGGAATTATGATACCATCATATCTGGAAGATACGAAAGTCTTGGCAAAGTATGTATCTTGAATTCAAGGAGGTATCTAATTGAAAAGATTTCTCGCTATCGTTGCTTACGATGGAACGAACTTCTTCGGTTCCCAAGGTCAACCGAATGTGAGAACAGTACAAGGAGAATTCGAGAAGGCTCTTGAACGCATCTTTGGCCGGAGAATTATCACTCAATTCGCCGGCCGCACTGACACGGGCGTCCACGCATGGGGACAAGCGGTTGCGTTCACACCCCTGCACGAAAGATTTGACACGAAAACCATGAGAAACGCCCTCAATGCAAATCTTCCAGAAGACATCTACGTTAGGAATGTTATGGAAGTAGATCAAGATTTCAATCCCAGATTTAGAGCGGTGAAGCGAATATACCATTACTACTTATGGAATTCCGAGGTGTCGAATCTCTTTTTCAGACGTTACACGTGGTGGTTTCCATACCACTTGGATGTAACCACTATGAGGGAAGCTTCTCGCATTTTTGAAGGAGAACACGACTTCGCATCTTTTGCAAAACAACCCAACAACAAGAATACCACCCGTACAGTGTACCGCATACGTATAGTCAAAAGAGGTAACATACTACTGGTACGAGTGGAAGGGAAGGCGTTTCTCAGAAGAATGGTGAGAAACATGGTAGCGGCTTTGGTGAAGATAGGGTTAAATCAGTGGAGTCTTCGAGATCTCAAGGAGGTGCTCGAGTCGCGAGATCGAATGGCCGCGTCGGGAGCTGGTTCGGCTCCAGCATGTGGATTGGTGCTATACTCCGTTATCTTTTGATCACAACTGCCCTCACAATCGTTGTTGCATCCTTCGCACAGGACTACAACACCGGAAAC
>QNAP01000253.1 GCA_003641795.1 Thermotogae bacterium
CCGGCGAAAACGAAGTAGTCACTCACGGGATGTTTCCTCAAGAGCTCAGGTAATGGATGGGCCGAATATCCGAATCGAGCGAACTTTTCAAGAGGTAATGACCGAAGTTGTGAAAGCCTCATCACTCGGGCAAGCCCCCAGGATTGCCAGTTATTAAGAAAAAGTATCTTCCCATTCAATGACACACGACAAACTTCCAATCGTTTGGGCTTACCCTTCACACTCCCCACAATCATCGTTCCGAAAGGCTGTCGCTCTACTTCCACTTCCAGCTGGCACGTGCCCAATTCTTTCACCATCCGTCCTTCTCTCAGTGGGAAACCGAAGACTCTCATACTCCACCTCCTACATAAAAACAAGAGATCTTTTCCTATATTTAAGAGGTTAGCCAAATTAACATCCAATTGTCGGAGCTATTATAACCGCAGCAAAGCATCTTGCCAAACTTGATTATCCACGATCAAGAGCTCATGCTGTTTATCATTTTTCACCGTTTCTCCGCGTACATCGTGTATAATAAGCGAAATCTCTACATGGAGGTGGCGTTTTTGTCCCAGAAAAAGGTCGTTCTGGCGTACAGTGGAGGTCTTGACACATCTGTAATCCTGAGCTGGTTGGTGGAGAAAGGCTACGAAGTGATAGCTTTTGTGGGAAACGTCGGGCAGAAGGAAGACTTCGAAGAGATCAAAACCAAAGCACTTCAAACGGGTGCGTCGAAGGTTTACGTGGAAGATCTCAGACGAGAGTTCGTCACAGACTACATCTTCGTCGCTCTAATGGGTAACGCCATCTATGAAGGACGTTATCTCCTTGGAACCGCCCTCGCGCGTCCACTTCTGGCCAAAAGGCAGGTTGAGATCGCAGAAAAGGAAGGTGCTTCTGCGGTAGCCCACGGTGCCACGGCTAAGGGTAACGACCAGGTGAGATTCGAGCTGGCATACGCTGCCTTGAATCCAAGCCTGGAGATCATATCTCCTTGGAAGGATCCCGAGTTCCTCTCTCGATTTTCCGGAAGGTCCGACATGATCGAATATGCCGAGAAGAGAGGCATACCGATCAAGGCGACCGTTGAGAAACCGTACAGTGAGGATGAAAACCTGATGCACATCTCCCACGAGGCCGGTATACTGGAAGATCCAAATCTGAGGCCTCCTGAGAACGTCTTCACCCACACACTCTCCCCAAAAGAAGCACCAGACGAAGAAATTCTGATAAAGATACACTTTAAAGATGGTAAGCCCATCAAAGTGGTGAACCTTAACACAGGGGAAGAAAAAGAGGACCCCTTAGAACTTTTCATCTACCTGAACGAACTCGGCAGGGTTAACGGTATAGGTCGAGTGGATATGATAGAGAACAGATTCATAGGTATAAAGTCCAGAGGCGTGTACGAAACTCCCGGAGCTACTATACTATGGATTGCTCATAGGGATTTAGAAGGAATCGCCATGGACAAGGAAGTGATGCACCTGAGGGACATGCTTGCGCCCAAGTTTGCCGAGCTCATCTACAATGGACTTTGGTTTTCCCCGGAAATGGACTTCCTGCTGGCTGCCTTCAAAAAATCCCAGGAGGCCATCGATGGGAACGTGACACTGTCTCTCTACAAGGGTAACGCTCAACCGGTGGGAAGGGAATCTCCCACATCCCTGTACGATCAGCAACTCTCCAGCATGGATGTGGAAGGAGGTTTCAATGCCTTGGATTCTCGAGGTTTCATAAATATCCACGCCTTGCGTTTGAAAGTACACAACATCGTGCTCAAGACGAAAGACCCTTACCAATGGAGGAAGGGGATCTGATTTGAAACTCTGGGAAAAAGGCTACAACGTTGATGAAGACGTTGAACTCTTCACTTCGAAAGAAGACCTGGACTTTGATTCAGTTCTGGTACTTTACGATATCAAGGCTTCCAAAGTCCACGCAGAGGTTCTGCAAAAAGCTGGAATACTCGATAATAGCGAACTATCCCAGCTCTTGGAAACCCTTGACGAATTGCAAAAACGAGTCCGAAGGGGCGATTTTCAGATCAAGTCAGAAGACGAGGATTGCCACACTGCCATAGAAAACTTCTTGACGTCGAAGCTCGGAGATCTGGGCAAGAAGATCCACACCGCCAGATCCAGAAACGACCAGGTGCTCACGGCACTGAGACTCTTCTACAAAGAAAAAATGGAAGAGATTGGAGAAGCCGTCAGGTCATTAATACAGGCAATGAACGACTTCACAGAGCGTTATGGACATGTGCAATTTGCCGGATATACACACACCAGACCCGCCATGCCCACAGATGTAAAAACGTGGGCAGGAGCTTACGTGGACTCTTTAGAGGACGATCTGCGACTTCTGAAAGCTGTTAGAGAAATTGTGGATCAAAATCCCCTGGGTACAGGAGCAGGTTACGGCGTGCCTTTGGAAATAGACAGAGAGTTCTCCACGAAAAGGTTGGGGTTCTCCCGCGTACAGCACAATCCCATCTACGCCCAACACAGCAGAGGAAAGTTCGAATCTACGATAATTCACGTTCTCGTCCATATCATGTACGATCTCAACAGACTATCCTCGGACATCATCTTCTTGAGTCTCCTGGGGTGTCTCCGGCTGCCAGACGAGATGACCACTGGAAGTTCCATCATGCCTCAGAAGAAGAATCCAGATGCACTGGAATTGATCCGGGGCTATTTTCACAGAATCGTGGGATACCAGGTCACCGTCATGACCACTGCCGCCAATCTAATAATGGGATATCACAGGGACTTGCAGCTTTTGAAGAAGCCCATCTTTGAAGCTTTTGAAGTCTCCCTCGCTTCTTTGAAAATGATGGAACTGATCTTTGAAAAGCTGCAGGTAGATGAAGAAAGATGTTCTGCCACCGTCACTGACGAAGTAATGGCAACCCACCAAGTGTATGAGTTGGTGAAACGAGGGATACCCTTCAGAGACGCCTATCGACAGGTGGCAGAAGAACTACGGGAAAGAAAGTGAGCATAAGCTCCGAATAAACACGCTTTGTATCCCTGTTGGGCTTTAACAATTTCACGTGTTCTTGGGGTAGAG
>QNAP01000254.1 GCA_003641795.1 Thermotogae bacterium
AAGCATTGGCGCGACAATAAAATGATGCAACAATGGCTGGGAGGCTCGCAGTTAGGGCGGTTGGATATCGCCCGTCACTTTTGCAATCTAGAGATGCTTTGAACTAGGGCTGTAGACGAAAAGGGGCTCCTGCTCAGTGATGACCCTTTTCTCCTCATCTATCGCCTGCCGAAGATACCTGGGCAGGGCGAAGAGGGCCTGGTGGGTAAGCCCATCGTAGAACATAAGGCCCTTTTTCGTTCTAGAGAAGATCCTGCGATCTACCTCCTCTGGCGAAAGGTGGGCGCTTAAGTTATGCGAGGCAAGGGCAAAACCCCACATGCCACCATAGCTGGGGATATGGGCCTCGTAGGGGAAGACCTTGGTAAAGACCGCCTTTAGGGTATTGATGATAGCGGTGAAGCAATCATGATTGCCCCAGGAGCTGGAGCCCGCCTGGAGGGAGAGGATACCACCTGGAGTTAGCCTTTGGCCAACGAGGTGATAAAACTCCTTGGTGTATAGCAGATAGGCTGGCCCCGCCTCTAGAGGCTCTGGCAGATCGAGGATAATCACATCGAATTTTTCGTCGCACTCCTCCAGATAACCTTTAGCATCGACGAAACGAAGTTCCAGATGGCTATCTTCGAAGGAGCCCTGATGAAAGGAGGGCAGAAAACGGCGGCAGATATCGATCACCTCTTGGTCAATGTCTACCATGACCACCCTTCTTACTGTGGAATGGGCCAGCACCTCCCTCGCCGTGGCCCCCTCACCACCACCACCGATGAATACCGTCTCCGGATTGGGGTGGACGATCATCGGCGGGTGAACCAGAGCTTCATGGTAGATAAACTCGTCCGCTTCACTGGACTGAATCTTGTCATCCAGAACCAAGCATCGGCCGAAGCTACCGGTATCGATGATCTCCACAGTCTGGAATCGTGTTCTCCCCGAATAGACCCTCTCTTTGATACTATGAAGCTGCACCATGTCCGGGGTGACATGGTCATAAAACCACCTGTTATCCTTCATGGCTCACCAGGGAGTTCAAAATTCCCCTATTTAGTTCTAAAATAGAGGAGTCTCCTGCTTGAAGCTCTCTTACCAGCAGGTCTACCGCCTTTTGTGGGTGAAGAGAGTTGCCGCAGGTGAAAATGTCCGCTGCGGCGTAGCAATACTCCGGCCAGGTATGAATGGACAGGTGAGATTCAGCGATGATCACCACGCCGCTGACACCACCATAAGGGGGGAATGAGTGAAAGGACTCTCCCAATATGATGGCACCCGCTTCCCGGGCAGCAGAGAGTAGGATGTCTCTCAAGAAATCGAGATCGCTCAAGCGCTTCCGATTGCAATCCCTGAGTTCTACAAGCAGGTGTTTCCCTAGGGCATCCAATCACCCACCTCCTTTTCCAAGATTTCAAAAATCCAAATGTAGATTTTATCTAACATTGTCGAATTTATCAATAGGTAGCCGCCATGCCGAGGAAACTCGCTAGATTAGAAAGGATGCTTTTGGGGAGTGGGAAAGGCGAGAAAATAGACCTCGCTCAGGGGGCTCTCATCGCCTCAGGGATCAACGACGAGGGCGAATTTAACCGCTACCTGGCCAAGATCGACCATCTATGCCAGGAAATGGCTCAGACCCAAAAAGGAAGCGATGTAGAAAGGGCTCAGGAAATCTTCCATCGGCTTTGGCAGGCCAAACCCCATCGCTATGAGTATCGGGGAAGCTTCAAGCTAGGCGATGTTCTCGATGCCCAGCTCGGTGAGAAGGAGAAGGTGGGCAATTGCCTGGGGCTCACCACCCTTTACAACGTGCTGGCCCAGAGATCCGGGCTCGAGGTAAGGGCAGTCCATCTCGAGGATGCCTTTGGCATTGGGCCTCATGTCTTCACCGTGCTTTATTTCGGGACGCGCTCCATCGATATCGAGAACATCTTCCCTTATGGCTTCGACTACCAGGGACATAAGGGTAACCCACAACGAGAGGAATGGGGGGACAGGGAGCTTATCGCCGATATATATCATAGCGTGGCCAATTGCTACTTCGAGCAGGGGATGTGGCAGAGCGCTATCGAAAACTATGATAAGGCTATCAGGTTAAACCCCAAATATGCCAAGGCTTGCCTCAACAAAGGGATCGCTCTGGCTGAGCTGGGCCAGCTCGAGGAGGCGAGGGAGTGGTTCAAGAAGGGGACTCAGTAGATCCGCCTAGCTATGCGGTAGAGCCAGGGTCCGAGGGCCAGGAACTCCCCCCTATGAAACAGGATCTGAAGGGCCAGAACCAGCATGACAAAATCGAGGGCCAGGGTGTGGGTGAGCATCAGCGTTCGCGCCGGCCCGAAGCACCAGCAAGGTTCTACACCCATCCCCTGGGCCAGGGCCACGCTTTTGGCAATGACGAAGCTAATGGTGAGCAGGATACTAACCGCCGCGCTAGACCTCAAGAATAGCCCCAGCACCAAGAAAAGCCCCAGGGCTACCTCCACACCAGGAAGGGTGAAGGCGTAAATCTGGGCCAGGGAATAGGGTAAGATATGATACTTATTGACCTCACCGGCGAAGGTCATGAGGTAGGGCAACTTCATCGCCCCGGCGAAGATAAAAAGCCCGCCTAAGATAAGCCTGGTAGCTAGGGTCAGATAGGGGTGGGTGAGAAACGTCCCAATACGTAAAGCAATGTTTGTTCTAATCATGCTCAAATACGGTTAAAATATTACAATATCATATCACGGCTAGTCAATAGTGACGCCAAGACAGGGTGTCCTTGACACCCCAAGCAGAGGAGCATTAAAATAACTTTGCGCCGAGGTAGCTCAGGTGGTAGAGCAGCGGACTGAAAATCCGCGTGTCGGCGGTTCGACTCCGCCCCTCGGCACATCCGCTCGGCCCCCCAGCACTATCTAGCAGAATGCCTGGTATCACCCCTTTTCCAGTTAGATACCTTGACAGCCTGCGAGCAGAGCATTAACATCGCCGCAGCAGTTGCTGGGGGATCCCAGATCAGGGTCAACCACGGAAGGAGGAGCCTTTATG
>QNAP01000255.1 GCA_003641795.1 Thermotogae bacterium
ACTCGTACGAGCCGTCACAAATGGATATGAAGATACTTACCAGACCATCTTTTCATTTCACATTGCAGAAAGCATGTTGTGCTCCGCTTCTTCCCTCGCTCACACTCACAAACGGGCACACTCATGAAGATTCAACATCCTGTTTCAGCTTCATGCTCGCTACATCCGTGTAGCTCGGTGTCCGTTTGTACGAGTGCTCACTTCGGCGCTTCGCAAGACAAGCATTATTGCAATGTGAAATCAAGAGAGAAGGGGAGATGCTCACTCGGCGCTCGTGAGGCTGTGTTAGCGCGAGGGATTCATCACCGTTATGTGGTCAGGTGGGTTCGAACCGTGAGCTTGTTCGCTCCCAGGTGGTAAATATCTGCGTGTCATGTGCCAAAAGCAAGTACCTGCCTGAGGATTTCCTCTACCATAGTTTGATACTGCGGATCGCGAAAGACGTGGAGAGTCCTCGGCTTAGGTAACTCTACTTTGAAGGTCGCTCGAACACGGGCTGGTCTACTCGAAAGAAGCACCACTTCGTCAGAAAGAAAGACCGCTTCTTCCACGCTGTGAGTTACAAGGAGAGTGGTTATCCCTTCGACGTGGAGAAATTGGGAAAAGTAGAGCTGTAACCTCCTTCGAGTTTGGGCATCCACAGAGGCGAAGGGCTCGTCCATGAGCAAGAGTTTAGAGTTTGAAACAAGGGCACGCGCCAAGGCGAGTCTTTGGCGCATGCCCCCGGAAAGGTGATAAACCCGCTCGAACGCCCAGTCACTGAGTCCTACCCTTTCGAGATGGTGCAGGGCTTTTCCCCTCGCTTCGCTCTTCTTCGTCCCCTTCAACCTCAATGGCAGAGCGGCGTTGTCCACAACGTTCATCCAATCGAAGAGAGTGTCTCTTTGCGGCATGTATCCAACTCTACCGTTGGACATCTCTATCTTGCCTTCGTGCGGTACGAGTCCGAGGATCGCTTTCAAAAGCGTGGTCTTGCCACAACCGGAGGGGCCCAATACGGCGACGATATCTCCTTCACCCACGGCAAAACTTACGCGTTGCAAAACGAGCGTAGAATCGTAGGATACACTCACATTATCGAGAATCAGGGCAGGTACTCGTTGGTGAATGCCTTTGTTATGTCCATCTCGGGAACCAGACCGTTCTCTTTCATCCACTGATAGAATCTCCTCCAGACATTTTCATCTTGCCAACCCCACTTGGGAGCGTCCACCACGTAGTGTTTCGATAGGTAGCTCTGCGATTCGCGAACGAGGTGGGAATCGAGCTCTGGCGCATATTTCAATAGTATTTCAGCCGCCTCTTCTGGATGGGTAATGGAGTAGATGTAACCTCGTGAAACTGCTCGGAGAAACCTCTGAACCACATCAGGATCCTCGCTTATCAGCTTCTCACTGGTGATCAGCACGGGAGAGTAGTAATCGAAGACGGGATCGATCTTGTTCATAGGTAAAAACTCGATGTCCAAACCCTTGAGCTCTGCGCCGATCCCCTCCCAACCATAGTAGATCCACTGGAAATCGAAGATGCCCTGTCGAAGCCCCGTGGCGAAGTCCACCTGTCCAACGGTGACGGTCTTGACCTTCTTCCAGTCTGCACCATAGTGTTGACAGACCGTCCTGAGTATAGCCTCTTCCAGTTCGGTACCCCAACTCCCGTAGGTCTTTCCTTCCCAATCCGCTGGCGAGCGTATTCCACCGGATTTGAGCCATGCAAAGCCGCTAGTGTTGTGCTGGACCACGGCGGCAATGGAAACGACGGGTACACCCTCAGCGCGGGCATAGGTGACGAACTCTTGAAAGCTCACGCCGAAGTCCGCTCTGCCGGTTCCAACGAGTTGCTCTGCCGTGAGCTTCGACGGTTGCACGATGGATACTTCGAGCCCTTCATCTTTGAAATACCCTTTTTCCAGTGCTACGTAAAGTCCCGTGTGATTGGTGTTGGGATACCAATCCAACACCACCGTGATCTTCTCGGCCACAGAGAGGATCGAGAACCACGCCAAAAATACTAACAACAACACTTTCACTTTCATATCTGTACACCCCCTTCCGATCTTGCAGCCCATGGGGCGATCCTACGAGAAAACCGATCCAACACGTAGAAAAAGCCAAGGGTAAAAGCGATGATAACCAATATGCCGGCGAAGACTCTCTCTACTTTGAAGGAATTGAGGGCGCGTATCAAGTAGATTCCCAGTCCCATCTCCGCTCCCATCCATTCGGCTACCACAGCAGCGGTTATGGCGTAGGTGATGGCCACCTTCATTCCAGAGAAGATGTAAGGCAGTGCATGAGGCAACAAAAGAAATTTCATTCGCTGGTACCAACTGGCTTTGTAGGCCTTGAACAGATCGAGACTATCGGGATCCACAGTTCTGAAGCCGTCATAAGCGTTGATGGTGATGGGGAAAAAGCAGAGAAACGCCACGGTTCCAATCTTGGTGGAAACGCCAAAACCGAACCAGATGACGATGATGGGAGCGATCACCACCACCGGGATCGTCTGTGTGAACACAAGAACGGGTAAGAGAGATCTTCCAACGTTTGGAACGAGATACATCAAAGCGGCAATGGCGATACCAAAGACGAAGGAAAGAAGATACCCCATCAACGATTCGTAGAGTGTTACCATTGTGTGTCGCCAGATGAGCGGAGCGGTTTGGACGATCTCTTTCACCACACTGGCAGGTCTCGGAAGCACGTATTCGGGCAGAGGGTTGTATTGCCAAAAGAATAGTAGGATCGCTACTACCGAGATTTCAACGATAAGGCGCCGTTTTTTCACTTATACTCACTCCCGATCTGGCGTAGTCAAAAGAGACGTCCAAGATGAAACGCTCTACCTGTTTTTCCATTTCCGTAGTTAGGTGACGTAAGAGCTCTACGATCTCCTCGAACTCTCCCTCGACCGTAGTTTCTGAAGGCCCCACGAGATGATTCAATCCCGATTTACGGATGACTTCAATGGCCGCGTCCACCAATCTGTACCCATGGTTCACGTCTTTC
>QNAP01000256.1 GCA_003641795.1 Thermotogae bacterium
ATGGTGGACTTCGGTTACGATGTCAGCGATTACAGGGATGTCGACCCTATCTTCGGTACCATGGCTGACTTCGACCTTCTCCTTGAAAAAGCCCACGAGCGTGGTATCAAGGTAATACTCGATCAGGTTTACAATCACACTTCCGATCGACACCCTTGGTTTTTGGAATCGAAGAGTTCGAAGACGAATCCGAAGGCGGACTGGTATATCTGGGTAGACGGTGAACCCGGGAAACCTCCTAACAACTGGCAGTCTTTCTTCGGTGGCTCCGCCTGGCAGTGGTGCGAAGAGAGGGAACAGTACTACTTGCACCTTTTTGCAAAGGAGCAACCGGATCTCAATTGGCGCAGCCCACAGGTGAAAGAAGCCGTTCTCGACACAATAGATTTCTGGTTGAAGAAGGGTGTGGATGGTTTTCGCTTCGACGTGGTTAACATGTTCTACAAAGACGCCAAGTTCAGAGGCAACCCCATTGGAGAAGATGGATGGCAGCACAACGTTTTCAACATCGACAGACCTGAGACCCTTCTCGTTGTGGAGGAGATACAGGAACTCGTGGAGAGATACCCCGACAGGGTCACCATAGGCGAGGTTGCATCACCACAGGGTTTTTACGCTTACCTAGAGTACACCAAACCGGGACGGTTGAACCTCGCATTCAACTTTGAATTTATGAACATTCCGAAGTTCGAGGCTTCACTCTTTCGTGGAATAGTGGGGGATACCGAGCGCATTTTCAGGGATCTGAGTTGGCCATGTTACGTTTTGGGCAACCACGACACCAAAAGAGTGAGGTCTCGGTATGACGGTAAGGATTCTATCGAAAGGTGTAAGCTTCTGGCCACCATGCTTCTGACCCTGCGCGGTACCGCTTTCATCTATTACGGAGAGGAGATAGGTATGGAAGAGGCTGCAATTCCGTACGAAGAGATACAAGATCCTGAAGGGAAGAATCTGTGGCCTGAAAAGCCGGGGAGGGATGGATGTCGTACTCCCATGCAGTGGGACGCTTCTCAGTATGCGGGTTTCTCGACGGTGAAACCCTGGCTTCCAGTGAACGAGAATAAAGAGAAGATCAATGTGGCACGACAAAAGCAGGATCAAAACTCGCTGTTGAATCACTATAAATCGCTGATAGAGCTCAGAAAGGGTTCCAGCGTTTTGAAATGGGGGCGGCTTCAGGTACTCGAATCTTCTCGAGAGGTCTTCGCCTACCTGCGTTTTGAGAGCGGGAAACGCTTAGTTGTGGCTCTCAATTTCCTCGATGAGGAGATTAGCGCTGGTCTGAAGTTGACGGAAAAAGCGTGGGTACTTCACAGCAATCGAAGAAATCCTGGTGAAGTCTGCTCATTACAGGACTTAAAGCTTTACCCTTATGAAGCGCTGGTATTGGAACTTTCCTAATTTTCAAAAACTGTGGTCTTAACCCTCTTCAGTTCGCTCCTATATTGATTGGAAACGATGACCCCTGCAGCGATGATGAGCCCTCCACCTATAAGCGTGGTGAAGCTTGGTATCTGTTTGAAAGCTACCCATGCGAGGAACGTGGCGAAGATCGGATCGAGATAGGAGAAAATCGAAGCAACCCTCATGGGGATCTTTCTGAGGACGTTGAACCATATTATCAAGCCTAACCCTGTGTGTATTATCCCTACCACTACGGCATTCAGCAACGCGGTCGCTGTTAAATGATAACCTTTGAAGGCAAACGGTGACAAGATGATCGTGGATATCAAAAGTTGCTGTGCAACCAGAGCTTCGGGGGCAAGTTTCTTACCCATGGCCTTCCCGCACACTGCGAGGGAACCGTAGGAAACGCCCGCGAGGAATCCGAAGATGATCCCAAGGGAATCGGTTTTCACCCTCGAGTTGAAAAAGATCATCAGGATTCCAGCAATGGCCATCACTACAGGGATCCATGCGATTATGCGCATTTCTTCTTTCAAGAGGATCCACGAAAGGATTACCGCGAAGACTGGGCCAAAGTAGTAAAGAAGAGCAGCAGTAGAGATGTCCACCCTTGAGACGGCTTCGAAGAAGAAAACCCAGTTGAAAGCTAAAAAGGTCCCCGAAAGAGCGGAAGTCCAGGTGAACTTGAGTGCGTTCCCTCCTCTTTTATTCAAAGCGTAGACAAGGACCAAAGGAAGCGCAATTGCCACGCGGTAGAAGACAAAAACGGGTGAAGGAAGTCCGCTCCATGTGGAAAAAAGCGTTACCGAGCCCCATATCAACGCGACGAGAACCATTCCCAGTACTGGCAAAACCATAATCGCTACACCGCCGGCAAGTTTGGAAGACTATACCACGAAGATGCGAAGAGAAAATTGCTTTTTCTTGACTTACGTTATTTTCGATGTATAATAATGATCGACGGGGCGTGGCGCAGATGGAAGCGCGCTTGCATGGGGCGCAAGAGGTCGCTGGTTCAAGTCCAGTCGCCCCGACCAAGAAGGAGAGGCAGAACGCCTCTCCTTTTTTGGATTTTCATCCACCACGTTTCTCATCGTCCATAACGATACTCGCTGACCAATACCCCTCGGTTGTTGTAAAGCTTGGCTTCGTCACCTTCATTATTCCAAACGTACCTTGTGGTCCAGACCAAACCCGTAGCTGCAGGACCCGAATGTATCGATATCCTTTGACCTGGCTTCAGAACGAGTGCGGGAAAGACGAACCGCTGTCCACCTCTGCTCCACAGTGTCCAACCTTCGAGATCCACAGGTTCCGTTCCGAGATTGGCTATCACCACGTACTCATCCTTTGTGTCGGCGTTTATGTGGAGTATCTTGACCAGTATCTCGATTGGGCCTTCCATCACTTCTTTGTCAAGTTGGGAAAGCGGAGGTGGCCAGTTCTTGAAAAAAAGCATCTGGATGATCTCCGATTCTGGTGAATCTCCCCACATTCCCAGCTTGTTCTTCTTCGCGGTGCGTTCTGCTTCGTTGAAGAGCGTAGCTAACTCACCGCAGCTTGCGTTGTCTGACACATATTTTGCGTAACCATTGGA
>QNAP01000257.1 GCA_003641795.1 Thermotogae bacterium
CCCTTTTTCTTCTTTGATCTCCAACACAGACCCCTTTGCAGGACCTGTCACCTCCATCTTGAGACTCTCTTTCAGATATTTTTGGCACAGACCAGTGAGCAATAAGAGCAATTCGGCTAGCCCCTCGCCTGTCTTTGCGCTCAACGGCACGATACTCAATTGTTTAGTTGTGTCAGTAACCCTATCGAAGCGTTCTGAATCAAAACCATACTCTGCCAGTGCGCTAACGATCTCGTACAATTTCTTGTCCAGAAGTTCAATAACATGCACAGGCTGGCTTTTAATCGCCTCAGTGAACGATGATTTATCTGTGCTATTCCAACCTTGGATAAGGTCGATCTTG
The DNA here is from genome assembly GCA_003641795.1 of Thermotogae bacterium. Classification (GTDB taxonomy): domain Bacteria; phylum Thermotogota; class Thermotogae; order UBA12178; family UBA12178; genus UBA12178. The sequence goes on from QNAP01000257.1 coordinate 344, forward strand.
TTAGCTGCTACTATAAATGGTGTTTTGTACTGCTTTAAGATGTTTATACATTCAACAGTCTGCCTTTGCATCCCCTGTGAGATGTCTATCACTAAAACAGCCATATCCGCCAGATTACCACCTCTTTCGCGCAATGAGGTAAATGCTTCATGTCCAGGAAGGTCGATGAACAGAAGACCGGGGATATCAATCTTAATGTTATACTTTTCTATCAATGCCCCGCAGATAGACCTGATAACGTCTACTGGGACTTCGCTTGCAGAAACATGTTGAGTTATCGCACCTGCTTCACGACTGGCGACCACAGTCTTCCTTATTCTGTCGAGGATGCTCGTTTTCCCATGATCAACATGAGCTAGCATAGATATAATCGGTTGTCTTATTGCCATACACTCACCATATGAACCAGATGATAGAAACCAACCATCTTAAAACAACACCGATTTTATAGGACGCTTATGACATCTTTCAACCATTTCCCAGGTGCATCATTTTTAACAAAAGCGCTTGCTACGAGAACCCCTCTTGCACCCAGTTCGATGGCACGCACAACATCTTCAGGTTTGTTTATGCCTGCACCGCAGAATACTGGTATGTTATACTTTGAGACTACCCTGACCGCATCCTCAACTAGTTCAGGTCTGGCCGAAGAAACGGAGATGTTCGTTCCGATAAGTTCGGGCGGCTCTATTGCAATAGCATCAGGTCCGAGTGCCGCGATTTCACCCGCACGTTTAGCAGTATCTGCGCAAGAGACAACACCGAAATCGATCCCCTGAGTTGTTAGCGACCTAACACGCGCAATTATTTTTTTAATATCTTCGGTTGATAGCTGATGTTCAGAATGGTTGATCAGTGTCCCTACTGCCCCGGATCTGATTACAGATTCTACAGGGATCCAGCCAGTTCTTGCACCAGTTCCGGTCGGATCAACATGTTGGGCCAGCGTGTTTTCCCACACTTCTTTGACTATCCTTATATCCGTAGGTTGCACTGATACATAGACTCTTTCATCCCCTACTTTTGAAATTTGCCTTGCAAGTTTGACTGCATTGTTTCCTATCGCCTGCTCGTAAGCTTTAAAGTTAAGGATTATTACAGGTTCTTTAAGCCACTTATAATATAAGCTCATTCAACCACCAGACATCAGCTAAGACCAAAGGAAGGTAACCGTAGGTATAACGTACTAATGTACAATTATGTTTATAAATACTCTCGTTATAATAACATAAGGAAACATAAGCATAACATGAGGAGATACAGCCGCATGAGGAGATATGACATAAATCAAACGATAGCGGGGTGGGGCAGTCTGGAGTGCCCGCCGGGCTCATAACGCACCCTTTTCTTTCTTCCGAAGAAAGAAAAGCCTGCATGGAAAAGAAAGAAGGCTTTGCAAATAATGGAATAAGAAAGAAGAAGTGGGAGACCCGGAGGTCCTTGGTTCAAATCCAAGCCCCGCTATTTACTATTCCTCTATTTCTTGTTTTATTCAAGTAGGTTAAAGGGAAGAACCTTTCCAGTTATCTTGTATGAAAAAGCGAATATAACAACGATGATTATCGTTATCGGGAGACATATCTTTAGAGCATCGGTTGAGATATTAACAGTGGCTATCGTTCTCTTACACCCGCGATAGAACTCGTTCGGTTGAGCTCTGATTACAATTGCTTTTTCTCCAACGTTTCTCCAGATGAGTAGATTCCCGTTAGTATCAGTAAACAGATAACGCTCCACGCCATCTATACCGACGGCTATCGGATAGTTTACCACAGGCTCGTTCTTATCGTTTCTAAGAGTGAAGTTTACATAATTCTGCCCGAGTGTATAATAGCATTTCAACGGTATCCTTGTGTAGATAGTTTCTACATCTGATATAAATGGATCGTTAAACAGATCGTAGAAGACCACGTTAAATTGATGCCGTCCGATTATAGAACTATTGTAATAAGTCTTAATCCTGTAGAGAATACCGTACGATTCAGTAGTGTTTCTTATCTGATAAGGAAATACGTATTCATAGTAATGCTGTTGATACTCAGTTTTCCCTTTGATGTGATAGTCTAAATAGTTTAGTATGTCTTTATCGGAGTATCCAGTACCAGGTATCAGAAAGCTGTCAGATCCAGAACTCATCTTTGAAATCTTTAGGATACCAAAAGAATCTCTAACAAGCTTGTAATTATAAACATAATAAACAGAAAATGGGATTCCATCAAGGAAGAATACGAATTTTTGCGGGAACCTATTCGTAAAAAGCACGTATTCAATGTTCGGTTCTATGTATGTCTGCTCACGTGTTATAGGGTTTTTTAGGAAGAAGGTTACGTTGTGGTTATCTACATGAAATGTCTTCGAATCGGATAGTTCTTTTGTTATTGTAATATGATCAACGTCTGTTTCTGAATGACAGGAGCAGGTTCCATTTTCCCATTCTTCTACTTCATAATGTTCTGTTCTAGTGTATGGGAATGAGATGCTACCATGCAACCTTATGATAAGGTCGGGTACCTGTCCAGTGTCCTCATCAGGATTAACGTCTAATTCATGCGAGGTGTATGGAACATCGATCGGGTTTTCCGTAATATAAGAGGTTGTTATTGTTAAGTTCACAGGTCTGTTCCCGGGATACACATCCTGTACTGTTAAGCCAAGCTCTGAAA
>QNAP01000258.1 GCA_003641795.1 Thermotogae bacterium
ACTTCCACGTTCAACGAAGGAAACGCGGTTCTCAGTGTTGCGCTGAGATCTTGGACATTTTCCTCTTCCACTTTGTAGAGCTTTTTGACCTCGTTTTCTCCCAGTACGTCGAGGGCTCTTTCCACTGTTTCCACAGCGATGTCTATTTGATCTGGTCTTCCTTTGAGCTTTACCACATTGGAAAGCTTTCTTCCTTCGAGAAGCACCAGCTCGAACTCTTCCACTCGCTGGGGGGCGACCATATCAGCAAGGACTTTGGCCATGTCCTCATCTATGTACCGAGAGATCCTTCGCAGCTCCGTTACCGGAGCTTGGTAGCGTTTAGCGACTTCGTTTTTCAACGCCAACAACTGTCGAAACTGAGCTTCGGAGACTTTGATGGCGAATCCACTCGAAATCTCCTTGTAATCGATGCTCAGCAGTTCCAGAATTGCTTTCACATCGTTTCTGAGGGGTTCTTCTTTCACTTCAAGAGTTTTGAAAGAAGCTTCCTCACTTGGAGTTTCCTCTTTGAGCAGCCTTCGCCTTTCATTGATTAGATTCGATTCGAAAGCCTGTAAGAGCGATATCAGTAAGCCCTTGTCTTGTTCTGGAACCCAGATCATCGCTTTTCCAGCTTCAGGCACGTTCGAGAACTCAACATCGGGGATCAAGGGTTTTCCATCCTCTTCTCCCGTTTTAAGGCGGTTGAGGAAGTCCGAAACCTTCTTCCCAATTTCGCTTAGGTCGTAGTATTGCGATAGCCTGGAGTAGTCGTACTCCATCTGTGTTACTGGCGAAATCGTGGACAAGAGCTGTGATATTTTCATATGTGACTCCAAATCGCCGTAAACGAAGAGTATACCTTTTTCAGGCACGTATTCCACAAGTGTACTCATGGGCAGTCGGGAGCGCAACTCCTCAATTCCCGACTCGCTGAGCTTAACTCCTCCGTACGTCTGCCAAAAGGCGTCCACTCTCTGACTCACTTCTTCCGGTGTGCCTAGATAGAGGGTTCCATCGGGGAGATAGGCATAGGAAATCCTGCCACTTTTTGTCAAGAGCAAGTCCCTAAAGACGTCGTCTGCCCCCATCCCAGCCAGCCGCATGGTGAGTTTGATCTTCTCAGTTTCGAGCTTTTCTGAGATAACGTAGTTCAAGTTGAGGTAACTCTCGCCCATGATGTATTTCAGGACTTCGCGCAGCGGCACTTCTTCTCCCGTAAAGACGTACTCTTCTTTCGAAAAACGCCTCGCTCTTCTAAATCTCACACTCATGGAATTGTTGGACAAGTTAATAGAAGGGCGTTGAACAGGGATCAGATGGAAGAAGTTGACGTACAACCTTCCTTCGCCTTCCACAATGGAAACTGCTTCCAACGGTCCTACCTGCACGGGCAGCAAGAGGTTCTTTCCTGCCACCTTTTCAACGACAAGGGAGTAGACAGTCTTTGCTGGGTTTGCGTTGATCTTAAATGTGTCGACACGGGTGTCGAAAGACAGTTCCACGCCTACAAATTCTGGCTCGACTATGGATCTAACACTCACAAGTTTTGCACCTTGGGCAGTGAAGATCGCGAAAACAACAAAAATGATGAAGATCAGGCGTTTCATTCTCATCACTCCCTTTGATGTTCACCTAACCACCATAATCCTTTGCTGTGAAGTGTCCAACACTAACAACCCCAGTTCCGACGCGTACATGACCATGTATGACCCAAATCTTTCCCCTATTCCCACCTCTACGATCCTTCCTTCCGATTCGAAGAAGATTTTCATTCCCATCTCAGTATACGTGTATCCAACATAACGGTACGGGAAACCTTCCGAACTTTTAGAGCTTTCAAGGAGAAGCTTGGTGAATTCCTGTCGTTCTTTCAATTTGAAAGGTGCGAGATTCAAGTTGAGTTTGACCGGTGTCGCTTCTCCTAATTCCAACGCGGGTAATTTTAGAGCCACTGAACTCGCCGGTCGTGAAGATCGAGCGAGTTTAGCCGGTTTTTCCTTACCAAAGAAGACCGGCCATAGATAGAAGATGAACACGAAAGCCCATATCCCTGCCGCGATCGCGATGAGAATCAGCGTTCTCTTTTTCATGGCACCACCAGCTTGGAGTACCGCAGTTGAAGTTTCACCGCGAAGTTGGTATCTGCAAAACCAAACGGCGTTAATAGCGAGTTGGTTAGCTTCAGCTCTTCCAGTTTGTACCTTCGATTGTTCACTATATCTGAAACAATCTTCATGAGAAGAGGATCATCATCCTTGAATTCCCACGATATTTCTCCTTCCTCGTGTGTTATCCCAGAGTATTCCAGCTCTCGATAATTCTTAAGGAAGTCGTTGAGTTTCGCAAATTCTCCCTTCAAACGCTCGTTTTCCGCGGCTATTTTTTGAAGTTCTGTAGCCACCAACTTGAATTCCCTCAGGGCGCGCCATTGCGTGAGAGCTTTTGGAACGAAGCCAAAACCTATGATAACTCCCATAGCTGCCAAGGAAACGATGATTCCAACGGTGCGTGGAACGAGAACTTTATGAAAAGACTTCACCGTCTTCCTCACCTCTTTAGAGAAACAGAAAGTTCTATCACCTTGAGTCGCCCGAGCGAATACTGATAATACGCGTTTCTCGTGAGAATCATCTTGTGCTTTGCAGCGAGTACCTGCAACAAACGTTCCGCCATAGGTTGGGTTTCCGTTATCTCCCACAAAGAGAGGGTTAGTTCTGTTGGGGAATAAACCAATGATTTTAGAACGTATCTCTCCCCGTTGAACTTCTCACCGAATTCGCTCAGTAAGGTGAAATAATCGTGTTCAACCATCTCAGTATTCAGAAAATTCTTCGCGTTGGTGAGTTGCTTTTGGAGTTTTTGGTTTTCACGTTTTAGTTGATCACTTCTCGATTTTACGCGTTCGAGAGTCTTTGAAACATCCCCCGAAATATTAACGCCCAGCTTCGCGATCACCGGAAATTCCCTCTTCACGATGGACGACTGGGTCAGGTAAAGAT
>QNAP01000259.1 GCA_003641795.1 Thermotogae bacterium
CAACAACATTGACCGATAACCGTTCAGCAGGCGATACGAATGTAACAGTTGCAGACGCTTCAGCGTTCTCAGTAGGGGATATAGTGATGATTTACGATGATGAGGTTGGTTACTTACATGATGGGGTTAATTCTACTAAAGGAGAGTTGACTAAAATAAAGTCCATTATAGGAAGTACGATTGAATTTGTAGAACCACTAACTTACGATTATTACACTACACAGAACGCAAAGATACGAAAGTTAAATGGCATCAGCAATGTTAGGATTTCAAACCTCAGAATCAACGGTTCTAATAGCACTTCTACCAACGAATGGTGTATATATATCTATGGTGGCGAGAACATAGAAATAGACCATGTTGAGTGTGCTAATGTTGGTTATGCAGGTATTAGTGCCGCTATGAATGTTTGGAGAGCCAATCTTCACGATAATGTGGTTCACAATGTGTTTTATACAGGGGCGGGGTATGGAATCCCTGGAGGTTCATTCGGTTCAAAGCACATTAGAGTTTATAATAATTTGATGTACGATATAGACGAAGGTATTGATTGTGGAGGCAGTACCAGTCCAGGTTGGCCGAGTCATTTAGAATGGAAGGACAATATAATTCTAAATGCAAATTACGGAATAGACCAACACCCCACTTGCCACTATACCGAAATAGACAATAACAAGATAATCGGAGCTAATACCTATGGAATAAGGGGCGATGGCACTAATGTAAAGATAACGAACAACAAGATATTCCGTAGTGATGGCATAGCGATAGTATGTGGTCCAGCTTTGTTTATGGGTCAGGGTGTTTCTGACGGTTGTAAAGTTCAGGGTAACACAATATACAGCCCAAGAACATACGGAATTGATATAGAAGGCAGGGGGCATGTAGTAGTTGAAGAAAACGATATTTTTGACCAAGGCAGGGGCTACAATTCTTGGTCTGCGATACAAGTTGATGCAGGCTCTCACAATGTTACGCTTGCAGTGAACATAATAGATACTTGTTATCAAGGTATAGACATAGAAAGCGATAATGGTACGGTAGAATTAAGAGGAAATGTGATTACAAATAATAGAGGAGAAAAATATAGGACTTCGGGATATAATTATGTGGAGAACATATATACTGATATGAAAATGAACGGATTTGATTTTTTGGATGTTGGAGATGTAGGGATAGGTATAGATTCACCAGTAGCGAAGCTGGATGTAGAACAGAGTGATACAAGTAGGAGTGCAATGAAGATAAATAATCAAGGAAATGAGTTTGGGCTTTGGCTATATACGAATACAGGCAGCAGTGCGAACAGATATAATCTTTTTGTTGAATGTGATAATAGTGCTTTTGACCAAACTTGTTCATATATTCAAAACGACGGTACAAAATATGGACAGTATATCAAGAACAGTGGAAATGCTCACGCTTTGGTGGTGGACAATCAAGCAGCAGTTAGTTCAACCGTGAATGCTATTTTGGCATTGGCTGGTTCAGGTGGAATCGCTTTTGAAGGGAGGGATACGACAAATAACAGGGTATTTTTAGGCAGGCACTACACTGATACGACAGCCTCAAATTGGTTTTATAGGAACTACAATGCTGGTAATACCTCAGCACCGTTAGTATTGATTGAGCAAGCAAATGCAGATGATGACCAAGAAAGTTTGCAAATCAAGCAACAAGGTACAGGAGCACACATAACTTTGACTGGTACAGGCATAGGCGGAATAAATATGAACGGATTTAGTTTATATAACGCAAGCAGTGTTAACACCACTGAATTGGAGATAAACGCAGTTGGAATAGATGATAATGCTATCTTAACTCTTGACGCTGGAATTAGTTCATCTAAAGACCCACTAATAAACTTTTCAGTTGCGGGGGTAGGAAAAGCATCTATCTATGTAGATGACGATGATGGTGATAGGTTAATCTTTGCCCCAACAGGTGGTTCAGCACAAGCTTACTTTAAGTATGGGGCATTAGAAATAAGGCCGGATAGTGGTTCTGCAACGTTAAAATTGAAGCCCGCAACGGTCAATACAGATGCTATGATACTGTTTCAAAATGAAACTGGCAGTAATACATTTGCACAATATATTGACACAAGCAAAGGAGACGATTTATATCTTTATAACTATCTTGATTCATTGAATAACTTAGTTGTTGATGTTGGCGGCGATATGACATTGGATGCAGCAGGTGATATTGTGTTTGGCACAAATATAACAGGTACAGGTGGCGACTTGCTCAATTGGACAACATTACGGCAGGTGAACAATGACGGGCTCGTGTTATATTTGCCTTTCTCGCAAGCCAACTATGTGGATTCTTCGCTTACACTAGACAGTTCACCGAAACAGAACGACGCTACCGTCGTAGGTGCAGTATTTAACGCTACTGGCGGGTTTAATGGCGGTGGAGCATACTACTTTGATGGTGATAACGATAGGATTGACATAGATTCTGTTACTAATCTCAATAAGTACGCAAGGACGCTTACTATATGGGCAAACGATTATGAACCATCAGCAACAGCATTCCTCTATTCTGAGGACGCTACTGAGTGGGGTTTAGTGTGGCAAGCTTTGCATAGGATTATAACAAAAATCAATGGCACGGATAAGGAGTGGTCTTGTGCAGGCGAGTCGGCTTTAGCGGGTAATGAATGGCATTTCTATGCCCAGACTTATGACGGTACATATCTGCGTGTTTACTTAGATGGCATGCCTTGTGGTAGTTGGACTGTAACTGATGGAATACCTCACACAACTAATAAGCGAATAGGTGGTGCAACTTCCAATGGTTTTTGGTTTAATGGTTCTATTGATGAGGTACGCATTTATAATCGTTCATTAAATGCTGACGAGATTCGCAACCTCTACGAGCAGCGTGCAGTTGGTTCTGATGCGTATGTTAAGCGTTCAGGCAACAGCGTGGTGTACGGGAACATTACAGCTGATAACCTCTACCTGCCCGCATAC
>QNAP01000260.1 GCA_003641795.1 Thermotogae bacterium
ATAAGTATGCAAGCGTAAAAGCACCGAAATATCTCGCAGTTACGGTGGCAATCGCCGCACCTATCATTCCAAACTTCAGAATGAAAAAATAATTGAGCACAATATTTAATCCTGAAGCTATAATGGTAATTTTTGCGGGGTATTCTGGTTTTTCTTTTGAGTCAAACAAAGTGCTGAAGAAATTCAGTGGCGTAATCAGAATTAGCAAACATAACACGTAAAAAGGTGCTACCGCAGGAAGGTATTCTGCTCCATACACCACTTTTATAACGGGATTTGCTATAAATGCCAATCCAAAAGCGCATGGAAAAGCAAACAGTGATAGATATCTGAATGTTTTTCCAAATGCATTCTTCAATTCCTCACCTTCTAACTGTGTAAAAACAGGGAAAAGAACATTCGTTGCAGAAACTAAGCCTATGAATGCAAAAATCATATTAAATGCTGCTGTATAAAAACCAACATCCTTCGTGGTTAAAAGAATACCGAGCATGATAATGTCAATCTGGTGAAAAAATAAACCCCCAATCAATGTTGAAAATGTTAAACAACCTAAGAATCTCAAAACTCTCTTCCTTTCTATTTTTATCGTCTCCCCTTTAAACAGATAAGGATATTTTCTCGCCAAAAGAAGCAATAAAACGGCGAAAACAAGAATAACTGCCAGAGAGAGTCCAACCAGTGCTCCACAAACTGAATATCCAAGGAGGATAAACGAAGGAATAATGGTTAATCTAAGCCCTTCATAAATTGCACTTCTTGCCGCAAGATATTGGAATTTTTGGAGTGCCTCAAAGGCTCCACTTACAAAATCTAAGAAAGAGAAGAAGAAAAGGAAGACGCCCACAATCTCCAACGGCAAAATAAGGTCTGGTTTGTGAAAAACTTGAATTGCGAGAGATTTAGCAAAAATAATAAGTGCAAGAGATGTCAAAAGAGCAAATAAAAATTTTATTTTGAGCAAATACCTGAAAAAGCTCCTTGCCAGCGTCTTGTCATCTTTCCCTAACGCATAAGAAACATATCTGGTCATTGTTCTGTTCACGCCGAGGTCGGTGAATGTCATGAGGATAAAGGCGACTGACAAAGCTAAACAATAAACACCAAACAGCTCTGGATGTAGCAATCTGGCTATAATGATTGTGAAAATTAATCCTCCTATCCCGCTTATGATAACACTTAAGCTATTAAAAACAGTGTTTTTCAGCACTTTTCTTGCTAATTGTGTCATATCTTACAACAATCCTTGTTTTGATCTCCTGATTCCATATCTTTCACTGCAAGCAGCTGAAAAGCCCATTCGGGATGATGATGAGTTATTTTCTGGGTTAAATCAGAAATTATCTGCCAAACGATTTTTGGTCTATATCTTAATCCTGCTCCATATCCCCTTAGCTTTTTCCATCCGTTCATACCATAAACCCTAAAACCAAGTCCCTTTAACTCATTGCAATTCCATCCCGACCTGTGAGTTTGAAATGGGTTGCTGTTCCCTCTTTGACACAGGAAACCATTTGGAGTGAAGATTATGACTTTCTTTCTCGCCCATCTCTCCATTTTTTCGATTAATTTTATCCCATCCTCCTTTGTTAAGTGCTCTATTAAATCCAAAGCCAAAACGGCATCGAAGGATTTATCTTTAAACTCTATTTCCCTAACATCGGCAAGAACATATTCATAATGGATGCCTCTTCTTTTGCTCTCTTTTAAAGACGGCTTAAATGCGTCAACTCCTACTGAATAAGAGAGAGTAACATTTTGAATTGGCGAATAGTCACCACAACCAAGATCTAAAGCAGTCTTACAGTTTTTAAGCTCTTTCCTTAAATAGGTCGCCCAGGGTGGTAATACTATCTTGTAAATTTTCTTGACTAATAACCACATATCCATCCTCATGTTCACTTTGCTCCCTTGATATTCTTTAGGCTCCATTTTGATTTGCTTATAAATATCCCCGCTAGCTTAGTGCTGTTATATAAACCAGTTAAAAAATCTAATGGAATTAGTGAAAAATAACCGTTTTTGATATCTTCAATCGCTTGAAGTGCAGAAACTCCTAATGGGATAACAATTTTTTTAAAAAGTTCCTTTCTACTTAAATCAGTGCGACCTGCATAGCCCCATCTCCAACCTCTATCAAGAAGAGAAGATAGGGTGTCTTTGAGCAGGTGATATACCTTTGCCTCAGGTTCATATACCAGTTTATATCCTCTTTCTTTCAATCTATTGCTCAAATCCACATCCTCATAATTAGTCCTGTAGTTTTCGTTATAATATCCTATATCCTCAACTGCACTCCTCTTGAACACATTATTTGACCCGAAAATATAATCGGGATTTATTATCTTATTATCACCGTGATTCTGCTTCATATGCACTGCTCGCCATTTATTCACCAACGTATTGGTATATTTCTCTATTAATTTTCCACCCACGCCAGCAATACCTTCTTCTGTAAAATTCTCCATTAATTTCTTCAGCCAATCTGGTTCTGGAACGCAATCAGCATCTAACGATGCTACATACTCACTTTTAGCGTTTTTGAAGCCCGTATTTCTCGCAGTGGCTAAACCCTTGTTAACTTCGTGTTGTATGATTCTAACAGGATATTTAGATGCTATTTCAACTGTTTTGTCCGTAGAGCCATCATCTACAATTAAAATCTCGTCTAGGGGGTATGTTTGCTTTAATACTCCTTCTAAGCACTCTGAAATATATTTCTCAGCATTGTAGCAGGGAACATACAATGTTACCTTTTTATATCCAGTGCTCGTGTTCTTTGCGGTTCTTTGTGCGATATTCATTTGTAATGACCTACATGAAAATTTTCTCATTAACTTTTATCCATCCTACAAGCTTATTAACACCTTCTCTTGGACCCACTCGGGGGTTCCATCTCAATTTCTCCTTCACCTTGCTTATATCTGAGATATAAACCTTCTGGTCCGAAGGTCTCCAATTTTCATAGCTTATC
>QNAP01000261.1 GCA_003641795.1 Thermotogae bacterium
CGAAGCTGAAGCAGGAAGCTGAATCTTCGCGTGGGTCGTTTCTTGATTGTTACTGATTTTTGAGACACCCTACCCACCATTTGGAACACCTTAAAATTCCACGTATTATAATTCCCAAAATCATCTGATGACATCGAGATCGAGGAGGGAAAATCTGTGAGTGAACTTTTTGAAAAAGCGCAACGTGTAAGGGAAGCGTGGGAGATCTTGAAAATGTGTCGTGCACAGGAGAAAAACGAAGCTATACTGAAAATTGCGGAAACACTGGATGCCGAGAGGAAAGCAATACTGGAAGCAAATCAAAGAGATGTAGAAGCTGCCAAGGAACGAGGAGTGAAAGCGTCGTTGGTTGACCGACTACTTTTAATGAAAAACGAATCGATTCCATGATCGAATCCTGCGAAGTTGTCGTGAAGTTGAAAGACCCCGTTGGAGAAATCATAGACTCCTGGGTGAGAGAAGATGGTCTTAGAATCAGCAGGATCAGAGTACCTATTGGTCCCATAGGTGTTGTTTACGAATCCAGACCCAACGTCACAGTAGAAACCAGTGTATTGGCTATAAAAAGCGGGAACTCTATACTACTTAGGGGAGGTTCAGACGCCATACGCTCCAACAAGGCCATCGTTTCTGCCATGAAAAAAGCTTTGCGGGAATCAAAAATACCAGAAAGCAGCGTGGAGTTCATAGAAAGCAGCGACAGGACTTTGGTTGGAAAAATGATAAAGCTTGAGGACTACCTCTCCTTGATCGTTCCTCGGGGAGGCTACCAATTGATAAACTACGTTCGCAAGAATGCGACAGTCCCAGTGTTGGAAACAGGCGTGGGAAACTGTCACATATATGTAGACGAAAGCGCTGATTTGGAGAAAGCTATACCGGTGATCGTCAACGCCAAGGTCCAAAGGCCTGGCACCTGTAACGCTGTAGAAAAGCTTCTGGTGCATGAGAAAATAGCCAACATTTTCCTGGCCAAAGTTGTGAAAGCACTACAAGAACACGGAGTGGAAGTGAGAGGCTGTGAAAGAGTTCGGAAGATCGTGAATGTCAAACCTGCTACCGCTAGCGATTGGGAAACGGAATACCTGGACCTCATCATCGCGGTGAAAGTGGTGCGCGATGTGAACGAAGCCATAGAGCACGTGAAGCGCTATTCTACTGGACACTCGGAAGCTATCATTACAGAGAGCTACTCCAACGCGCGCAAATTTGTCGACTCTGTGGATGCCGCAGCGGTCTACGTTAATGCCTCCACACGCTTCACAGATGGTGGCCAGTTCGGGTTCGGCGCAGAGATAGGCATCAGCACGCAGAGACTCCACGCCAGAGGACCTGTAGGATTGAGGGAGCTCACTACTTATAAATACGTGGTTCTGGGCGACTACCATGTGAGGGGATGATATGGGTAAGATTGTCGTAAAAGTCGGTAGCAACCTTTTAGTAGATGAACATCACAGTCTTAACAAAACCTACATAGCAGAACTCTGTCGGGAAGTGGCCAAACTCATCTGGAAAGGTCATGAGGTTGCCATCATCACTTCAGGTGCTCGAGCGGCTGGATATGGGTATCTGAAATCAAAACTCAAAAGTCCAGATCTCTATATGAAGCAAGCTCTCTGTTCGGTGGGCCAAGTTCAGTTGATGAAGGTCTACGAAAACGCCTTTGATTTTTACGGTATAAAGATCGCGCAGATACTTTTGACAAGGGATACCTTCACTAACAGGAAAAGATACTTGAACCTTCGTAATACCTTGATAGGCCTTTCTGAAATCGGTGCTCTGCCAGTCGTGAACGAGAACGACGCTGTGGCCGTAGAAGAGATCACTCTTGGCGACAACGATATGCTGGCAGCGATGTTTGCCATCGCGTGGAACGCCGATCATCTCGTTTTGCTCTCCACAGTGGAAGGCGTCTTAAACGATCAAGGAAGAGTAATTGAGGTCTATTCCGAAGATGTGAAACTCAAGCAATTGGGGAAAAGTTCCTGGGGAACGGGAGGTATTCGAACCAAGATCGAGGCGGCTACAAAAGCATCCACTGCTGGAGTGAAAGCGTGCATCTGCAACGGAGAAAGAGTCAAAAACATCTCTCGTTTCATTAGTGGTGGAACCGTCGGTACGGTATTCGAACCCCGAATTGACCATCTCCAAGCGAAGAAGGCATGGATAGGCCTTCTATCAGAGCCTTCGGGCAGGATCCAGGTAAACACTGGAGCTGAAGAAGCTCTCAAAGATGGGAAAAATCTTTTACCAGTAGGGGTTACAAAGGTAGAAGGAAAGTTCGACGCAGGAGATGTCGTGGAAATATTGGGCGAGAGTGGAAAGATCATTGGTAGGGGGATAGTGAATTTCTCATCCGATGAGATGGAAAAGATCAAGGGGGTCAAGACCAATTGCTTGAAGCAGATCCTGGGTTACGATGCCAGCAAGACCGTAATACATATAGATAACATGTGGGTGATTGGCTGAACGTTATAGGATGTTACAAAAAAAGAGGGCATCTACATTCATGACGATACGTTGAAATGTCACAAAACAAGAAAGGAAGCCCATGTGAATGGTACCACATGAACTTTCAAAAAGCGATATTGTAAAGATCGTTGAGCAGTTGAACATGCTTTTGCCTTTCGGCTTCATCAACAAGCAAGGCAGAGGTAGAGGAAAAAGGCTTATTACGACAAGGGCAATTTGAAATTTCCCATCTTATTGAAGCTATGCAGCATCTCGTATTGATTCGGAATTGGACCATCATTTTAGAATTCCTCACGCTCACCTAGCCTCACGAGCCCTGTATGTAGGCATGCTCTTGAAGTTCCCTCTAAATCCCTCACGGTCACACAGCATCACGAGCGCCGAGTGAGCATCCATACAAAACGACCTCGAAGCCGCACGGATGCGGATGAGAGCGAAGCTGAAGCACGACGCTGAATCTTCGCGTGGGTCGTTTTGTGGATGTGAACGAGGGA
>QNAP01000262.1 GCA_003641795.1 Thermotogae bacterium
AAATATAATAAAAAGGGGATAAAAAAACCTTCCCCCAAAAACCTTTTCAATCCTTTTTCTCTCTGCTTTCCCTTACTTCCGCCTCCTCAGCACGAGGTATGCGATTGTGAGCAAGCCTGCAATAGCGAACACCCCTTCGAAGCCCGGTGCCGGTGGTGTCGGTGTTGGCGCGGGTGTTGCCGTGGGCGTTGGCGTTGCTGTTGGTGTTGCGGTTGGCGGTATCGTTGCGGTTGGTGTTGCAGTTGGTGTTGCAGTTGGCGTAGCCGTTGGTGTCGGCGTAGTAGGCGCTACCGCTAATATCTCCACTGTTGTTTCATCCGTATGCCCATCACCATCATCTGCCTTCACCGTGTATGTTCCTACCGTTGCACCTGTTGTATCAAACGTTACGTTGAACGTGCCGTTTTCTACTTTAACATTTGCTGGCACCAATGAAGTTGGTCCCTCAACTGTAACCATTATCAGATAACCATCTTTTCTATTAGTAGTACCAGTTACCGATAACGGCTCGCCTACTGCCACATCTTTGATGGGGTTCAGTCTAACAAATGCTGTCTCAAGCTTTATGTAACCTACCCATATGAGGTCATCAGTAAGTGCAGGGTTGCATGCGTCCTCGATTATTGCTAAAAATTCGGCTTGTGTCTTACTAGTAATAGGATATCCCATTATTTTTTTATTTGTTTCATCAACGAGAGCATCTTCACTAGATCGACCATATTTTCCATCTCTTCCTGGAGAAACTACCACTACTAAATACGTTCCTGTGTCAATGCCCGTTTTCGGAACATCATATTTCCTGCTGAATGTATGGTCAACAGTTGATACAGATGGTTTCTTAACAGAAAGTCCTGGAACGCCTGTAATCGGATCTATTCCTGTTGCTCCTGTGCCTCTTGGAGCCACTACTAAAATCGTTACTTCTCTCTTCGTACCTGCTGTAGAAGTACCACTGACTGTGAAGGAATCACCAAGCGCAGCTATTTTTGTGCTTAACTTCGCAGTTAGCTCAGGCGCAGTTAATAGCACGGCCGTGGAAGCATCCGCAGTGGCTGCAAGTGTTGTACCTGCCTTCATAATAGTACTTGTTTTGTCACCCTTTGTTACATGGGTGGTAGTCGTAGTTGGATAGATAAACACTTCTATTTTGTAGGAACCTGGCGGTTTGTCTACGCCAGTCAACGTATAACTGAATGTATTATCCGCTTTAATCGTCTTATTGGCCACCACTCTGCCATCAAAAGCAATTATTGCATAGGTCCCTGCATTAGACGTACCACTGATTTCTATATCTTCGCCGACAGCATAAGTGGTCTTGTCAGTAGTTACTTCGGCAGAAAGTTCCACACCTTCTACTGTTACTTTGTCTGTGGAAGTCCCTATTTTTGCCTCAAACTCGTATGTGCCTATATCTGTAATCTTTGCTACCACTGTATATGTTCCGTCACTCTTAGTAGTTAGACTAACTCCTGGAACTGTTGCATTAGGCGTATAGTCGACTCCAGTGTATTGGCCCTTACCTCCCTTGAATATTACATTGCTTTTCGTGCCAGATGTTACATTTATCCATATTGTAGCCTTCGGCGAAGTGCTTCCTGTAAGCGTAACTTCTTTACCCTTTGCTATCCTGTCTTTATCTGCACTTATCGAAATCCCCAGTTCTGTTACTGTAAATTTTATTGGCGACGCCGATGTATCGACTTCCAGTCCATTACATGCACTCTTATTGGTCTTCACGTAAACAGTATATTCACCAACCTTGTCAGTACCAGTAAACGTAGTCCTGTTGTTACCGGATGTATCGAGTGTTGCTTTTACGTCTCTTGACACATCTTTTGCATCCGTCACCTTAAAGGTTATACCGTCTGGAATACCGTTAGGATCGATTATCTCTAAATTCGTCTTTAGATCGAAATCTATGTTTTGGTTTTTCACACAACTGGAAACCGTCTCATCTGTTCCTGTCTTTTTTATTTCAAGAGTAAACTTTGGTTCGACGAAGGTTACTGTGTATGTGCTTGTTCCACCGATGACATAATATTCCCCAGCGACAAAAGTTTCTTCCGTTGTATCAACATACCCTGTAGGCTCGGCTAGTAGCGTACTGTTCTTTGCTGTTGTACCTATATCCTCCGTAGGACCCTTTATCGTTACAGGCGCTATTATACCTCCTCCAGCAGCCGTGTCATTAAAACTAACATTTGTTTCGCCGATAATAACTAAGCCTCCTGGTTCAATCAAGCGCCCGGTGGTGTCTGGGTTTACTTGTGCACTCACCGTCGGCACCATCGCCGCGAACACCGTAGCCACCATTACCGCAGCCATTGCAATGCCTATTATCGCTTTACCTCTTTCTGTTCTCGTATCCATTTTTGCATCTTCGCCTCCTAACTTTTTCAATGGTGTGAGGGGTTATATAAAACTTCCGCTTCATGTCAGATGGAAAAGGCAAGGTGCGAAACTCATGTCCGGTCTCGCTTTTCACCGTTCGCATCACCACCGTTCCTTCGCGCTCGCTTTCTGCACCTTCGCTCTGCATCTCTATCACCATCACCTTTGCCTTTTATCCCCCCTCTTCCCTTATCTATTCCTCACTCACTATATATAAAACCCTATGTTATGTTCGGGTTCAGGTTACGTATAAATATAAATATAGCGCCATGCCGCACGCGCATGTGCATGACAGATATATTATCCCCCCTCTCTTTATTACCGAGAATTTGAATATCTCTCCCCTCGGGGGTAATCCCCTCCCCCCTACTTTTGATATCAAGACAAAATACACAAAAGCAGAGACAAATAGACAAATAAAAGCAAAAGCAAACGATATTGATTATCAAAATTATGCCTCTAATTGCCATCACCGGCACACCGGGAACGGGCAAGACTTCGGTCTGCCGCGCACTTGGAAGCGAATATAACATCATCAATTTGAACGCGGTCATCAAGCGTAGAGGG
>QNAP01000263.1 GCA_003641795.1 Thermotogae bacterium
AGGAAGGAAGGGGATGTAGACACAATCTATCTGAGAGCAGGAGTGGTTGATACCCTCATTGCCTCCCCTGAATCCTGCAGTATTTACTTCAAACTTGATAATGTATATTTCCTTGCACAGACACGTCTTTCAATAAATATCAATGGGGTAAGGATAGGTAATCTCAGTTATCCAGAGTATAAGGGATATGATGATAGATGGTGCAGGATACCTGCTGGGGTAAAAGATGCTTGAAATTGTGATTTTTTCAGGTAGAATAAAAATAATCAATTCTTCAATCAAGGTCAAAGGGGCTCAGAATAAAAAGATAAAAACCTTAATCAGGGGGTGATATAATGAGGAATAAAGTGTTGGTATTTGCGATGGTGGTAATGGTTTTTAGCGGGTGTGAGAGTGTAAGTTATGATATAACGATAGAGGCAGTGGCTCCTAACTGGACGAGTGATAATAAGGTAGTATTTGTTAAGCAGAAGCGGATATGGGAAGTGAGGCATACGGTGAGTGGTGAGATGTCATATATGAAAGCGGAGAGTACCTGGTTGTATGAGGTGAATGTTGATGGTTCTGGTAAAGAGGAGAAGGGGTTGTTATTCAGCATACCGAAGGGTATAAACAGTTTATCTTCTGCTGGGGATTGGGTGGTAATAGGGGCATCAAAGCATGGGGAGATATGGGTTGTGAGGCGGGATGGGAGTGAATTAATAGAGGTGGGAGAAGGATTTTATCCAGATTTCAGTCCAGATGGGAGTAAAATAGTGTATGAGAAGGGATATGTTGTTGTGAGCGATACGGGAGTGAATATTATTCATCAGGGGATATGGGTTATGAACAGAGATGGAAGTAATAATCATCCTATTTGGGGGGATTCAATAAATAGAATGCCTGCTTGGTCAAGTGATGGAGGCAGGATAGCATTAGAAAGAGATGAAGGAAGGGGGGATAGGGATATATGGATTATAGATACATCAGGTAGTAATAGAGTAAAGCTGTTAGATACAGAATTTCAGTATCCTATCGGTCCATTTGTGTGGGCTCCTGCAGATACGAACGCAATAATTGTTTACAATACCATTTATTATTTAGATTCTTTTGCACAAATAGATACGAGTCGAGGATTACCAGGTGCATCCTATTACGGATGGTCTCCTAATGGGGAATATCTGATAGGTATTGATACAGAAGGGGTTTTTATTATGCGGGTTAACGGAACAAACAAAGTGTATATAAATCCATAGAAAAGGAGGAGTTATGAGGAGGTTAAGCCTTTTCTTTGTTTTAATATTCACAATGAGTGTATGGGGAAGACCATACAGGCCATATCCAATTATCTGGATTCATGGTTATGCGTCTACTTCAATGACATGGGGTGCGAAGTGTGATTCAATTGAGCAGGATGGGAGAATATTTTACACAGATAGTATAATAGAAGTATTTACAGTTGATGAGGGAACGCCCACTTATGGTGAGTTTCTCAAATATATGAAACCCTATATTCTTGCAGATACTTTATCCTTTATTCCTCCATGGAAGAATGGTTATCCCAATCATGACCTGTTAGAGGTAGTGAATTTCAAGTATCCTCTTGGTTCAGTTGATTCTGATGCTGGTCAGTGGAGTATGTTGGGGGCGGGATACAGATGGATAGATAATATGTTTGATTATATAAAAGTGACAGGGATATTGGGTGGATGGATTACCTCACACCTACCTGGGTATTCCCATCAGATAGTAGGGGTATTTCCCCAGTGGTTGGCAGGGAGTAATGCAGTGAGCGTTTCTGATTTAATAGGAGTAGTAGAAAATACATGGAATTCTTTACAGGAGATAGTGGATATGTTTGGGCTTGTTCCTCCATTTGATGGGCAGGAAGGATGGGGGAGTGAATTAAGGAGGAAGATAAAGAAGACACTTGAGGAGTATTATGGTGCAAATTGGGAGAGCGATACGAGTGCGAAAGTGATACTGATAGCGCATTCAGGGGGTGGGCTTGCCATCAGGGAAGCAATAACAGAAGAGCCTGGACTTGCTTCACACATAGCAAAAGCGATAACTATAGGAACACCTCATACAGGGACGCCTGCTATGAACAGGTGGCCATATTGGCCTGTATACGAGGTATTACAGACATATTGGATAACAGGCCCAGAAATATGGAATTATTATAATTGTAGGAAGAACAATAAAGATTTTTCAGAGGAATTAGTAAGTTATTCACGGGATCCTACAGTATTATGGATGAAAGGGAAGTTTATGCGGACGATAGTTGCTCCTTTTTTTGGGGGTGTCCAAGATATTTTAGGGAATCTAATAAACAATTTTATACATAGGTATTGTGATGCTGGACATGATTTTGGGGAAGGGTATCCATTGGGGACACCCGTGACTGGTTCTTCATTTATGCGTCGTATAAATAGTAGGGAAGCGATAGATAAGCAGAAGGAGGTTTCGTTTACCATGATAGGGTCGACATTTGACCTAAGTGGTAGTCAAATGGCATTTATAGGGACGGTTGGAGGGATAGGTGCGGCGTTCTGGATATGGCATGCACTTTATGGTGGTGGAGGAGGATATTCTTGGATAAGGGCGGGGTTAAAGATTGCGAGTGTAATAGAATTTTTATACTGGTTAAACAATTCAGATATGGCAGTTCCATTGAGTAGTCAGAAGGGACCAGATGAAATAAGGGATGAATTTATAAGGTTGCATAAGATAGCGCATGGTCAGTTTGATGAATTTAAGGATATACCAGTTGTTGGCTATGGTCCATGGAAATTGACTGCATCTGTAACACTGCCTGGTAATATAAGGAGAGTTGGAGAGACCAGGCAATACGAAGCATTTGTTGAGGCTTTAGAGAATCCCCCCACCCTTGATTCAGTGATGCTTGTTGAAAGGAAGGAAGGGGATGTAGACACAATCTATCTGAGAGCAGGAGTGGTTGATACC
>QNAP01000264.1 GCA_003641795.1 Thermotogae bacterium
GAGGTAGTGCATCCTTCACGCTCACACAGCAAGCACTCGCTTTTTCCCTCGTTCGCATCCACAAAACGACCCACGCGAAGATTCAGCTTCCTGCTTCAGCTTCGCTCTCATCCGCATCCGTGCGGCTTCGAGGTCGTTTTGTATGGATGCTCACTCGGCGCTCGTGAGGCTGTGTGATCGTGGGGGATTTTGATCAAAGGTGAGGAGATATCTCCGCAGACCGCTTCGAAGATAGCGAAAGAACTCGACGAGAAAGTTGAGGAGTTTTTGAACAGGCCTGTTGAGAAGGAAATCCCATATCTCTTTGTCGATGCGAGCTATTACAAGGTGAGAGATGAAAAAGCAGGTAGATACAAGACGAAAGCACTTATACTGCGCTCTCTCTTCTTCTCAGGATGGCAGTGTGTACCGTCTATATCAAACTCAAAGTTACTGCCATGCTTCCATTCTGCCAATGATATATTATTTTATAAGCATAAGTTGTGTTGAGAAGACCCTTCATGTTTTGGCCTATGACCCCCGTAGGTGGGGTAGTCATACCGGCGAAGTTCAATTTCGTGAGTAATTTTCCGGTAACCATGTTAGCAATCTCTGAAATAGCGCTAATCCCCATTTCCGATTCAACATGTACATCGATCCCTGGCATCATCGCAGCAAGTAAACCGAGGACAAAAGGTTTGTCAAACTCGAAGCTCAGAACACCCTTTCTATCTCCGCCTCCATCCACTATGCCTATTACAACACAAAAACTCTTTTCGATAATATGAGGTTCTAACTTCGTAGCATCGGAGCACTTTGGCGATACTCCGAATGTTCCAAAAATATCGTTTACTGCTTCGGATAGGGCTTCTATCATTTCCTTTCCTCCTCCAAAGCCACGTTGAGTTTCAGAATCCCTTGTTGGCTTTTGAACACCACATTGTAAGCGCTCATTTTGAAGTTGAAGAAAGTTAGATTTTCACCAATATAAGAACTTGGAGGGGTTGGACGTACATTGGAGCCTCGAAAACGGTTATTGATATCCGTCACGGCATGTCCAACCACCATATTGCCGAATTCGTTAGCGGTAACTAAGAGATCATCTTGTGTGGGTTTTCCGTCCATAATGCATTCGTAAATGAACTCCATCATCTCTTCAGACGTTGCTAAGATCGTCCTTCCTGCAAAGGCTCCAGAAAAACTTAAAAGTATCACCACTCCACTGGTCTTAAAGAGCGAGCTGGCAGCTTTTTCTATTCCACTAGGTGCGAGGTCGGTATTCGTGAGCGATCTGTAGACGTTCATCGTCGCACCGACAAAGCTTCGAATGATCTGTTCTGCTACCTGTTTATCCACGTCGGTTCACTCCTCCAAAGCTTTGTTCAGCGCACTTATGAGTTGAGCTTGCTTGAATGGTTTCTGGATGGAGTGTTTTATCCCGATCACCAAAGCTTGATCCAAAAGATCGTCGTCTCCCATAGCGCTTGCGAGAAGAATCTTCGTACCTGGCTCTTTGCTCAGAATCTCTTGAGCTGCTTCCAAGCCATCTTTTACTGGCATGGTGACATCCATTATCACAATGTCGGGTTTCAATTGGAAAAAGAGCTTTACAGCCTCTTCTCCGTTCGACGCCTCTCCAACGACTTCAAAGTCATCGGTCATCGATAGAAATTTTTTTATCAAGTTTCTGACCAAAGGAGAATCATCAACCGAAAGGATTCTTTTCTTTGCCATTATCTCACCCCCACCTTTTCCACAATGTGCTTTGCAATTTTATGGGAGGGGAGAACAATATCAGCACCTCCTCTTTCAATCGCTTCTGCTGGCATACCGAAAACGATCGCCGTTTCTTCCGATTCGGCTATTGTGTATCCACCCATTCGGCGTATTTTCACCATAGCGCTGGCACCATCGTCACCCATTCCCGTCATCAAAACTCCCAGAGTCTTCTTTCCAAAGTGTTCTGCCACAGACTCCATCATCACATCCACTGAAGGCATAAAAAGATGATTCGGAATTTTGGAAAGCCTGATTTTCAGAGAGCTTTCCACGCGTCTTAATTTTAGGTGGTACCCCCCTTTTCCTACATAGACTGTGCCAGGCTCGACGATCATTCCGTCTTCAGCTTCCACGACTCTCATTTGACAATATGTGTTCAACCTTTCCGCATATTGCTTGGTGAATTGGGAAGGCATGTGTTGAACAAGAAAAACCGCTCCCTTCAAATTCGCGGGAAGCAGAGGAAGTACCTCATAAATCGCCTTCGGCCCACCAGTGGAAATTCCTATGGCAACGGCCCAAAAATCAAGCGTTGCTACACTAATGCGCGGGAGTTTCTTTTCGCCTACTGATACCGGGACAATTCGCCGTCTACTGGCTAACCGATGCATAATCCTTCGCTTTCTCGAAGTCTTGTATGCGGCCAACAATTTCTCGTGTAATTCTTCGGCAACTTTATAGACGTTTGCAGAAACCGTTCCTCCCGGCTTTTCAACGTAATCAAAAGCTCCAAGCTCTAACGCTTCGAAAGCGGTTACCGATCCATCCCGGGTGAGAGAGGAAACTACAACAACAGGCGCGATCTCTTCTTCCACGATGATTTGTAAGGCGGTTAAACCATCCATCTTGGGCATATTGACATCCATCGTTATCACATCGGGTTGAAGAGATCGCGCCTTCTCGACGGCGTCTTCTCCATCTCTTGCGGAAGCTATCACCTCGAATTCGGGATCCGATTCGATAATCCTTTTCAAAGCTTTCCGCATCAGAGCTGAGTCGTCGGCTATGAGCACTTTTATCTTGTTCATTTTCTTCTTTACCTTTCTACCTTGATTTCTTGAGTTTTTTACCTTCAGGTTTCGTTTGAGACGCGCTCTTCGTGGATTTTGTTTGCTTCCTGGTCTTCAGGGGTTTCTCACTCCTTCCTTCCGCTCGCTCCATTGC
>QNAP01000265.1 GCA_003641795.1 Thermotogae bacterium
AAAGTGAGTAAAAGCCCATGGTGATCAGCAAGTCGTGAACGAGAGCAACTATGGCACCAATTCCAAAAACGAACCGGAATCTAAAGGTAACGTATCCCAGAATCAAAACCACCGCGAGAATAACTGCCCACCAAGTTCCGCTTCTGATTTCAAGTGCAGCCGCTCCAGAAACTGCCGTGAAGGAGACTTCGATGTCGGCGTTCTTTTCGGTCTGGAACCATTCTTTCAAGTGGGAAACGAGAGCCTGCTTGGCATCGGGATTGGTGAAGAAGCGCGATATTACGACGGAAAACTTGGACATATCAGAAGTTTCCCCAGCGCTCTGCTGACGGCTTATCAGCGCAGCCTCAAAGGCAGGGTTGTAATCTGAAAGGGCCTTCCTCATTTCCGCCACATCCACGTTCTTGCTCTCGACGATGACCGTGAGTTCCGTACCTCCCGAAAAGTCAACCCCCAGTTTGAACCCTTTGGTGAAGATCACCACCAGCGAGAAAACCATGAGCGCGATAGAAACCGCCACGAAGATTTTACGCTTTCCCACAAAATCTATCTGTCTCATACGTCGGCACCTCGCTTTTTGGGAAGGTATCTCGAAACGTTCATCAAAGGAGCAATACCGTCCAACATGGACCTGGAAACTACCAGGTTGGTGAACATGCTACCGAGAATACCGAAGGTCAGTGTCACCGCAAACCCACGTATGGTACCGGTACCGAAGTAGTAGAGCACACCTGCAGCGATCAGTGTTGTTATATTCGCATCGAGTATGGTGATCAGCGCCTTAGAGAACCCGTCTCGTATGGCCGCGTGCACGGTTTTACCGGCTCGCAATTCCTCTTTTATACGCTCGTAGATGATGATGTTACCGTCAACACCTGCACCGAAAGTAAGGATGATACCGCCTATACCTGGCAGAGTGAGAATCGAGCGTGTAGCTGCCAGTAGGGCCAAAAGTACTAGCATGTTGTACAGAAGCGCCACGTCTGCCACAATACCCATAGCGCCGTATGCCACGATCATGTAGACCATCACAGCTATACCGCCAACAACGGCGGCTATGAAGCTCGCTCTGAGGACGTCCTTACCCAATGTAGGACCTACGACCGCCTCTTCGTACTTTTCCAAATCCACGGGGAGATTACCGCTCTTTATCAATATGGCCACTTCTTGCGCTCGTTGTAGATTCGTGATACCTTCAATGACAGCTTTACCGTCTGTTATAGCGTCTTGGACTACAGGGGCGATGATTACCTTGTTGTCCAGTACGATGGCTATCCGTCTGCCTATGTAAGCTCTTGTGATTGCGGCAAATCTGTCTCCACCTTCGCCATTGAAAACCAAGTGTACCAAGTAGCCACCCTTTTGGGTGTTTACAGCAGCTCGCGCGTCTATCACATAGGAACCATCGAGCTCGTATACACGCATTCCTACCCTCATCTTAGGGTTCACTAAATACCAAAGATTGGGATCATTCATATCCCTTAACCATTCGGCGTCCCGCGCGGTCAGTGGTTTGCTGATAGGCTGTCTGTCGGAAGTTTCCGTGTCCACAACCTCACCGAAAAAGAGGCGTCCGCGCTGGCCTATCAAACGCTCCGCCTCAACGGTATCACTCACTCCCGGGATTTCAACACGGATCTTCATGTTATCCGCAGCACCTACTCGACGCACCTGCGCTTCGGTGTATCCCGCTGCATCGAGCCTCTTTCTCAGCACAAAGACAACCTGCTGGGCGATCTGGTTGATATCACGACTCTGTGATTCGTCTAACTTCATGACGTAATCTAACCTCGCTCCTCCGCTGAGGTCGAGGCCAAGCTTGATATTTTGAAAGATCTTATCCACTCCCTCGAGGGTGCGTGCACCAGGAAGGGGCAATATGAGAAGCAACAACGATGCAAGAAGAACCGCAAGTATGAATATCAATCGAATCCTGGCGGGGTTCATTCAGCTCCACTCCTTTCTCTAATCAAGTTCTCCAACGTTCAACTCTTCTCAGAAATATCTTCCCGTGAAATTCCCTCTTGTTGTGAAGCTTTCGAAACAACGCCCGCGATGGAAGCTTTTCGCACCTCAAGTTCAGTCACGTTAGCCGACTTTATCTTCAGCGTATCCTTCCTGACATCGATCACCTTACCCACCACACCACCAACGGTGACCACGACATCGCCGCGCCTTATGGACTCCACCATTTGTCTATGCTGTTTTTCTCTCCGTCTCTGCGGAAGAATCGCTATGAAATAGAAAATAGCGAAGATGGCCACCAACCATATAAGCATACCAAAAAGTCCCGTACTGGCGGTAGAAGGGGCAGCTTGTGCAGGAGCTGACGGGTCAGCAAAAAATACATTCACTCTGATCTCCTCCTTTTCTTATAGTGCACCTATTGGTAACACCTCAAAGGATTCTATCACAAGTTGGGAAAGGAAGGTGATCATAGATCGCCAGGGCAATATTGTTACAAGAGTTCATGCGTAGGGTGTCACAAAAAAGTGGGCCTCCCACACTTCAATGGCGGTACCATTGAAATATCTATTGAAATATCTCGAAATAAGAAAGGAAGGACGAATGAATGGTACCACAAGAACTTTCAAAAAGCGATATTGTAAAGATCATTGAGCAGTTGGACAAACTTTTGCCTTCCAACTTCGTTAACAAACAAGGCAGAGGTAGAAAAAGGCTTATTACGACAAGGACAACTTGAAGTTTTCCATCTTATTGAAACTATGCAGCATCTCGTATCGATTCAGAATTGGATGGTAACAACAGCCGCTGTAGACAATTCAACAATGGCAAAGGTAGGGATAGATTCTGGCGATCCACGGTCACTGAATGGACTTCTTTGCCTTTTTCTCTGATTTCCCATCGCGGAAAGCTTGACTTGCAAAACGCCGAAGTGAATACTTTCTCTCCACC